>NZ_FQZD01000029.1:28139-46235 GCF_900141835.1 Propionispora hippei DSM 15287
CAAGTTAATAGACTACCTATAAGGATTTGAAACGCTGAAAACACCGTCCAGTGGGAAAATATTAAAACGCGTTAATAGACTACCTACGAGGAATCGATTCTGGTAACAGCATTAATCGTTAATAAGCACTATGAGGGATAGAAGCTTAGCAAAATATCATGATAGAAAGTGTTTTTACATTTATTTACAATAAATTTCTTTAAAGTTACTGCTACTGGAGAGCAGGTAGGTTATAATGTACTTAGAAAATATATCCTGGAGGTATGTGCAATGACCTTAGCTAAAAAGTTATTGAAAGAATTTCAGGAACTGCCTGAGGAAAAAAACAGCAAGTTATTAATTTCGTTGAATTCCTCAGAAGTAAGCAGCAAAAGGAAATAGAAGTCATGATAGACGAGATTATTGATACCAATAAAGAAGCTTTATTGGTAGTTGGCTAAGTAATGCGTAATTTATCACTTGCAGATATTATCTTGTTGCATGAAAAGGTTATTGCTAAAACTGGTGGAGCCAAGGTATACGAGATATTAATCTGATTGAAAGTGGCAGCGGTCGGGCATTTGCTACTTTTGACGGTAAAGACTTATATACAACTATTGAGGCAAAAGATTGCCGTTATTACTCATAGTTTGATAAGTAATCATGGCTTTATTGACGTGTGATTTACTTAAGCGCAGGAGGACAAACTATGCATTTGGACATTCATTTTCGTATGATTGCCGGGCGAAGTCTGGTTTTGCCGGTTAACTATAACTACATTGTGCAAAGTGCCTTGTACCATTCCCTTGATACAGACTTAGCCGAATTTTTACATGAAAAGGGATATCAGAACGGATCGCGTACTTTTAAGCTGTTTACTTTTTCCCTGCTGCAAGGTCCTTATCGGATTGACAAGGCAAAAAAGACGATTGAATTTGGAGAAGAACTTAAACTGACGATTTCTTCACCGCTGGAGGATTTTTGCCAGTCCCTGGTTACTATACTGATGACCAGGGGAAGCATGCGATTGGGAGCACAGAACGTAATGATCGAAAAGGTGCAAGCCCGGCAGATGGTGGTTGATGGAGAAAAGGCGGTTATCCGAACGTTAGCTCCGGCAGTACTTTACAGTACCATGCTGCGGCCTGATGAACGAAAATATACAGTCTATTTTCAGCCCGGCGAGTCGGACTATGGGCGATTATTTAACGAGAACCTTCATAAAAAATACAGTGCCCTCCGGGGTGAGGATTCACCAGCAGGCACTGTGGCAGTTAAACCATTAGGTTTGCAAAAAATGAGATTGGTTGTCTATAAGGAAACGATTATCAAGGCTTATTCCGGTACCTTGCTTTTAACGGGGCCACAGCCACTGCTACAACTGGCTGTGGATGCTGGAATCGGCAGTAAAAACAGCCAGGGTTTTGGCTGTGCCGAACTGGCAGGAAAATGAATCTATAGGCTTATTATAATTGTTTTTATGGAGAGAAAACTTAGTAGAAGGAAGCAAAAGGGGAGGCATATTCATATGCTTCCCCTCCTTTTATCTAAGCAGAATACCATGTACTGGAGCGAGTGATTTTGTCGGGCAAGATTATTTTTTACAGGCAGGTTATTGTCTAAAAATGTCGAAATATGGCTATAACACTTATAGGAGGAATCTTATGACATTACTTGATAGTACGATACATTCAGCAGAAGTTACCAAAAAGTTAATGCCTCTGGATTGCTGCATTATGATTACCGATCCTAGTGGTCTTATTGTAAAATTTGTCCCTGCTCAGACTTTTGACATGGGCGTTCGTGAGGGTGACTACGCTGTCAGGGGCGGAACTGTCGATGAGTGCATAAGAACCAGGAGCAGTATTCATAAATCATTGCCGCAGGAACTATATGGTGTTCCCATTAAAGCAACCTGTGAACCATTATTTGAAGATGGAAAGTTTATTGGCGCCTATGCTATTGGATTAAGTTTGGAAACACAGGCCGCGCTCCAACAAACAGCCCAAACTATAGCCGCCACCAGTGAAGAAATTACGGCTACTACCGAAGAGTTGGCAGCTACGGCCACCGAATTGGCCAGGGACTTGGAGAAACTGAAGCAAAGCAGTAAGTTGGTTGCTGAGCACGTTGGTAAAACAGAGGAAATATTGAGTTTTGTAAGTGAAGTCGCCGTTAGCTCTAATCTGCTGGGGTTAAATGCTGCGATTGAAGCCGCACGGGCCGGTGATGCGGGACGGGGTTTTGCCGTTGTAGCATCTGAAATACGGAAGATGGCGGATAATAGTGCCCGCTCGGTAACGGAAATAAAGAAGATAATTAATGCGATTAAAAGCGAAACAGAAGTTATTACCATGGGTATTATTGAATCTACGGCCATAGGTGAACGTCAGGCCACCGCCAGTAATGAAATTGCTTCGGCAATGCAGCAATTGGCTTCCTCTGCAACCAATGTCGAGAATATAGCGCAGATTATTTAATGAGCTGGTTGCACTTTTCAAGCTGAAGGATCACTAGTACTAAACAAGGCTCCCCGTATCGGCAGTGGCTGTACGGGGAGCCTTGTTGTGCAAAACCTAGATAATCTCAAAATCGGGGAATGGAACGGATCGATCAAATTTCGATGTTATGCACAGTGAGTTAGGGAATAGTGGAATTTCCCGGGGTAAAATAGGACACCCGGAGTTATTGACAAATAAAAGTAAAATATTGTATAATTTTGGCGGATTTACCAGTGTGGCAAAAAGGATAGCTTTGTTTTTATGTTATAATAGAAAATTCAGGAAGGTATGATTTATGACTGTCTAGCTAGGAAGAAAATAAACAGATCAATGAAAGGGCTGGAGCAATGATTATCAAAATAGAAGGAGATGTTTTGGACAATCTATCGAAGACAGAGCGGCAGATTGTGCAGTTTATTAATGAGCATGAGTATGATTTGACAAAGATGTCTATTGTCGATATTGCCTTTGAAACTTTTTCTTCACCTTCTACCGTATCCAGAACAATCCGAAAATGTGGAATTAACGGGTTTAACGAACTGCGGTATAAGCTAACATTGCCCAATAAAAACAGAGAGTTAACCAGTATTAATGAAATTATGAACAAATCCTTGGTGGAAGCGACAGAGGTACTGCAAAGAATTTCATTAACCAATGTATTGGCGGTAGTTAATGAGATTCGTGCGAACAAGGATCAAAAGATATATATTTTTTCTCGGGGACTTACCGAACAGGTGGTAAAAGAGTTTAGTCTGAAATTAGAGCTTTTAAATTATGACATTACGCAAACCGGAGATCCCAATATTATTATAAATTTGAGTAAACGATTAAAAAAGAATCAATTGGTGATCCTTGTTTCGTTGAACGGGCAAACGCCAGAACTGATCGAAGCGGCTCAAAACGCCTATTTGGCAGGCGCCAAGACGATAGTCATCTGCTGTTCGGATAAAAGCCCGCTGTTGCAATATGCCTACCGATATTTGGTAGGATATCGCTATGAAAAAATTTCGATTAAAGAATTTGAAGTAACATCGAGAGTGCCTTTATTTATTATATCGAGAATTCTTGTGGATTATTTGGTGGAACAGGAAAATATACGAGACAACTGATAAGTAGCTATCGGGACTGATAACAATTGAATATTCCTGTGAATGTAAAAAACGTGAAGTTTCGTTTGCGAAAAACGAAAAGATTTTCACGTTTTTTTATTCTATGATGAAGGAGAATTTTAAACTGAAATGGGGAATTGGATGAATACGATTCTGTCAACCAGGCAAATGCTCCGGGATGCACAAAAATATAAATATGCAGTTCCGGCGTTTAACATTCACAATATGGAGACGATGCAGGTAGTTGCCGAGGTGGCAAAAACGATGCGCTCACCTCTGATTATTGCGGTTACACCATCTACACTTGATTATGCCCGCAAGGAATATATTGTGGCAATGGCAGCGGCTGCCGCTGCCGATATGGATACACCGGTAGCCATTCATCTGGATCATTTTGAGGATAGCGGCAAAATAAAGCAGGCAATTCAAGCTGGATTCCGCTCTTGTATGATTGATGCCTCAAAAGAGCCTTTTGGGAAAAACATCGAGATGGTAAAAGAAGTGGTTGCCTACGCCCATCGCTATGATGTGACGGTGGAAGCCGAGTTGGGGAAACTGGTAGGCGTAGAAGATGATCTGGTTGTAGCTGAAAAGGAGGCAGCTTATACCAATCCGGTAGATGCCATGCGTTTTGTAGAGGTTACCAATATCGACTCTTTGGCGGTAGCGATTGGGACCGCTCATGGGCTGTATAAGGGGAAACCAAAGCTTGACTTTGACAGACTCCGGGAAATACGTGAAAAAGTGGAGATTCCTCTGGTGTTGCATGGGGCCTCCGATGTGCCCGATGAATTAGTTGAAAAAACCATTTCGCTAGGGATTTGCAAAGTGAATATTGCCACCGATTTGAAGATTCCATTTTCCAATGCCGTGAAGCAATTTTTTGCAGCAAATCCAACAGCAAGTGATCCCCGTAAATACATGACACCGGGGAAAGAGGCCATGCGGAAAATTGTTGAACATAAAATCCTTGTTTGCAAGAGTCAGAACAGGTATTGAAAGAGCAGGAGGAACAAGGATGATCTATACATTGACTACCAATCCGGCCATTGATATGAATCTTACCGGGCGGGAGATCAAAAAAAATCAGGTAAACCGTACGTTTAATACGGTATATTCCCCCAATGGGAAAGGCATCAATGTGGCATTGGTCCTACAACATTTTAGTGTGGAAGCAACTGCTTTGGGTTTTTTCGGCGGATTTACCGGCCTATATATTATTGACCAGTTAACGGAGTTTAAGTTGCCGGTTAAACCAATCTGGGTAGAAGATATGACACGGATCAATGTATTCGTTAACGATGGTTTGGAGGAATATAAATTCGTCAATAGCGGAGCCTTTGTTCCGAAAAAGAAACAACGAGAGCTACTAGTTCAGTTGCAAAATCTTGCGGATTGTACACACCTTGTTATTAGCGGCAGCCTGCCGCAGGGAATTTCCGAAGAATATTATGGAGATATTTTGCGGATATGTCGCCAAAAGGACATACAAGTGATTTTGGATATTAGTTCTCCTAATTTAAAGGATTTGTTACAGGCGCGCCCTCTATTGATTAAACCTAATGATGAGGAAGTGCAAAAGATATTTGGCCTTCCTGTCCGTTCGGACGAAGAGGCCTTCACGGTGATGCGGTTTTTAAAAAAACAAGGAGCACAAAATGTGTTGTTGACTTTGGGTGCCGGCGGAGCTTATTTCAGTGATGGTGGAATGTTGTATTGTTGTAGTGCGCAAAAAGTGAAGTTACTGAGTTCTGCCTGTGCCGGAGATGCGGCGCTGGGAGCATTTTTAAGTAAGTGGCTGGCCGGCGGGGACATAGAAGCTGCCTTAAAAAGATCGGCGGCCACAGGGGCCAATGTGGCGGAAAGCGAAGGACTGGGGGATTTTTCTTCCGTTGATACCTATATAAAAAATATTGTAGTGCGAAAGGTGGGCCAAGTGTGATGAAAAAAGTTTTGGCAGTGACCGGGTGTCCTACAGGCATTGCACATACCTTTATGGCGGCGGAGGCGCTGAAAAATGCGGCACGGGAAATGGACGTACAGATCAAGGTGGAAACCAATGGTGCCATTGGAGCGGAAGATGTGTTAACACCGGAAGAAATCAAAGAAGCCGATTGTATTATCGTTGCCTGTGATAAGAAAGTGGATATGGAACGCTTTAACGGCAAACCGGTGCTGGAAGTATCGGTAACCCAGGGTATCCGTAAGCCTAAGGAACTGATAGAAAAAGCGTTGTCGGGGCAGGTGCCGGTCCGGGGTGGTCAACTGAACAGTGGCGTGACAGCGTTTGAGGAAACCGGCGGTGTTGGGCATGAAATCTATAAGCATCTGATGAACGGTGTGTCTCATATGATTCCCTTTGTGGTTGCCGGAGGAGTACTGATTGCCGTTTCTTTTTTGTGGGGAATTTATTCATTTGATCCCAATTCGGAGCAGTATAATCCAACGGCCGCACTATTGAAGCAGGTAGGCGGATTTTCGATGGGACTGATGGTACCCATTCTGACCGCCTATATTGCCCAATCCATCGCAGATCGTCCCGGGCTGGTTGCCGGTTTTGTAGCCGGGACGATTGCCGCTGCCACAGGTTCCGGTTTTCTTGGCGGAATTATCGGCGGTTTCCTGGCAGGCTATGTGGCCCTTTTTTTAATTCGTTCGATGACAGGCTTGCCTAAGCAATTAGAAGGGTTCAAATCTATTTTTCTTGTGCCTTTGATCAGTGTTGCTCTGGTTGGGACAGCCATGAATTTGCTGGCAGGCCCGGTGGCAGCAATCAATGCCTATATGATGAGTTTCCTGGCGAATCTGCAGAACTCCAATCCCATCCTGTTAGGCATTGTCATTGGTTGTATGAGTGCCTTTGACATGGGCGGTCCGGTGAATAAAGCGGCTTATGTTACCGGCACACTGCTGCTGGGGCAGGGCAATTATTATTTTATGGCCGGTGTATCGGCAGCCTGTATTACCCCGCCGATTCTAATTGCACTGGCTACCACGCTGTTTAAAAGTAAATTTACGGAAGACGAACGGGCTGCGGGAGTGGTTAACTATATACTTGGGGCCACTCACATTACGGAAGGGGCGATTCCGTTTGCCGCAAAATCCCCGCTGACAGTTTTGCCGATCTTAATGCTGGGGTCTTCTTTGTCCGCGATATTAACCTACATGATGAAGATCCAGGTTCCGGCGCCTCATGGCGGATTTTTGATTCTGGCACTTGTCGATAAGCCGCTGGCCTGGGTACTTTGTATCCTGACAGGATCTTTAATCGGTGCTTTGCTTTATGGATTTACAAGGAAGAGGGTTGAAGAAAACCATGGAGATATTCAAGGAAGATACAATATGTCTGGACTTGGAAGTACGAAATAAAGCAGATGTGATAGCAAAAATGGTAAATATGCTGGATCAGTCAGGCATTTTAACCGATAAGACAGTTTATGAACAGGCTGTCTGGGATAGGGAAGCGATCGCATCGACAGGAATCGGGTTTGGAATTGCGATACCCCATGCCAAGTCGAAGGCGGTTAAGGAATCAAGAGTAGCTGTTGCTATTGTCAAAGAAGGCGCAGATTTCCAAAGTGAGGACGGCAGTCCGGCCTATTTGATTTTCATGATTGCAGCTTGCGCTGGCGAGGCTGATTTGCATTTAAGAGTGCTGGCCCGGTTATCACGTAAATTGATTGATCCGGTATTTCGCAATACATTGTTGCATGCCGTGGATAAGAAAGAAATCATGACCTGTTTAAACCAAGTGTGAAGAAAATTTTAAAAGTCATCCTTTTTATTCAGTTGGGAGCAGGCTGTGAACCTGCTTCTTTACCGTTTGTGTGCAGTTAAATGTTTTCCTCTCCAGGGAGGTTGGAACGAAATTGCCAAACCGCTGATATACTCCATTTATAGGCCGGATGGTCAAATTCCATTGGTTGCACTTTCCCTGATATACTGATATATTTAAGAAGAAATAGAAAAATTGGGCGAGATCCCACCTTTGCTTATTTGTCGTCGATCCCCAATAGCGTAAAAATACCGGGAGATCGACGACAAATAGATTGTTAGGTTTGAAGCGGATATGATAAGTCTTTGCCGTATGTTTGATGAATCAGAATGGTTAGTTCGTTATAGGGCTTCTTTCTGGTTGAAATTGAATAATGCCTTGAATTTATTGGTCTTTGATGGGTTGATAGACTACCTATAAGGATTTGAAATTTGAGTATGGCGGTAATTCTACCAGCACGGGCTTTGGGTTGATAGACTACCTATAAGGATTTGAAATCGGGATGTTAAAGAAGTGCAGGATGATGCCTTGCTAAGTTGATAGACTACCTATAAGGATTTGAAATACCCTAGCCTAAAGTTCAAGGGCTGCCTGGTCACAGTTGATAGACTACCTATAAGGATTTGAAATTTGCAACTTGCTTAGAGACAGTTCGCTCCCCTTTCGTTGATAGACTACCTATAAGGATTTGAAATACCGGCTGAACGCCTACGAATCCGAAACGGTAAACGGTTGATAGACTACCTATAAGGATTTGAAATTCCTACCTGCCCCTACACTCTATACGGTGCCGGTTGGTTGATAGACTACCTATAAGGATTTGAAATTTCGACTTCCGAGTCATTTTGGAAAACTATACCAACGTTGATAGACTACCTATAAGGATTTGAAATTCAATTCCTCCCTAAATTAAAGTTTCACGCCGGCCGCGTTGATAGACTACCTATAAGGATTTGAAATAGTTACCCCCTCCTGTAATGGCCCCGCCAATCGCGTTGATAGACTACCTATAAGGATTTGAAACAATCTATAGGGGTGTTATTGTGAAAAAAGCAAGAATGTTGATAGACTACCTATAAGGATTTGAAACCTTAGTGCAATTCCTTTAGTTCCCGGCGATTATCCGGTTGATAGACTACCTATAAGGATTTGAAACAAGCCTGCAGCAATCTACACGACCAGCTCTTTACCGAGTTGATAGACTACCTATAAGGATTTGAAACACTTCTAAGCTGTTCTTCCTAAAGTGACGCTGGTCATGTTGATAGACTACCTATAAGGATTTGAAACTTTCCACGGTATACGCTTTTCGCATGAGCAGAAAAACGGTTGATAGACTACCTATAAGGATTTGAAACTTTCGGGCATGACCAGTCCGACTTGCCATACATGGCGTTGATAGACTACCTATAAGGATTTGAAACGTTAAACAAGGTGTATCATTAACGAATGCACTAAAATTGTTTAAGACTACCTATAGGAATATGGAGGCTATCTGATGGCTTCATGGATGATTTGGTAGATCAATCATAAAGCCCCACTCGAACCGGTGAGGTTAAATTATTTCGTTTTCAAGTACATAAATAACCTACTTATTCAGTTGAGAGCAGGCCGAGAACCTGCCTTTTTTACATTATAAAAAGAGTTTAAAAGGAAGTCATGATCTACATTAGAGATTGGTTTATATAAAAACTTATTTTTAAAGAATTTCAGCATAAATTGTAAATTTATAGAAAAGTGCAAGAGGAAATGGGAATATATGGTCGAAATACGAGAGGAGAGATGTATTATATCTCTCCTCTCGTACTTTTACGCCCTTTTAGGTAGGATAGATCTGCTGTAAGATGAAATATATCACATATATTTCAAATCCTTGTAGGTATGAAATGTAAAGAAAAACTAAGTTCTGGGAATAAGTAAATAGATTCTGCAGAAAGGTTAAAATATATTTCATATTAAACCTCGCTTTTAGTGATTAGTTTCATTGCTCCTCATGCAGAAGTATTTGCTATAGTTTTTCTGGTTATACTAGGTATTATTTACCAAAAGTAATGATTTTATTATTTAAATTAAAAAATAATTTTCCAGGAGGTGAACCAATGGAATGCTTGCTGAATCAATCATTCGCATAGGGAGGCCACTCAAAAACGGAAAGATGTCCTGCCGTGAGAAACTGGCTTTGTTGACGGATTGTGGCAGCACGAACTGTAAGAACTTTTTTCGCAAAGTCTTTTTGGTAGAAGTAGGCGAGACAGAGCTTTACTTTCAAGAAATGGAATTAGGGGATATCATCTCAAATGACGGCAAAGATGATTTTAAGGTTAGCGTCGAGAAAAGTGTGGCGTTCCCCATATTCTATCCCAATGGCGGTAATCCGTTGCATGCGCAGGGAATTTATGCATTGCCTTGTTATCTTTTGTATGATCAGCATATCAAAGCCTTAAGCGACCCGGCGGAATTTAACAAGGAATTTCTACTGCCACGTTTGAAAAAGACACTACACTACCGGGATTGGCCGGCGGCTAAACAGGAAGCCTTAGCGGAGCGAATTGCTGCTTTACTGGCGGTCAAGATGGGGGAGGGGATTCGCGAGGAAAAGCAGCTAGGCATTTTCATGCTGTATGATGCTGCGCTGCCGGTATTTCAAGAGCGGGAAGAACTGTGCAAAAATGACGACTTGCTGCTTATCGGTGAAAGCGGATTGCAACCGGGGCACTATTTGTACCTTGATGGTGGTGAGACACTGCGGCATATTGGCCGGGCTAAATTTTATGAAGCGGCGGAGTTGGGACGGGAGAAACAGGCTGTTTCCACCTTCACCAATCGAACTGAGCCGGAAGTAGTGTCTATCTATAATAAGTCCTGGTTGTGGCTGTCGCCCACCTGGGAGTGCCCCCGCTCCATCTATTGGGCTGACGATGAATGGACGAAAGGGATTAAGCTGGAAGAGGAAAGTTACGCTGCCTATTTGTATGGGGTTAACTTTTTAAAGGAAATTCAGGTGCCTGTTTCCAGCAGTATACTCAAAGAAATGTTTGCGCCGGTTACTAGTGTGGAAGCCAAAAAGAATATGAAGGCGACTAGTTTTGAGGCGATTTACGGGATTCCACTAGTTTTACCTCTGCTGGACGGTGACTCGCAGCAGTCATTCAGCAAATATCGTCGCATGCTAAAAAAGGAAGATAAGAAGCAAAGCGACAGTGATCTTCATTTAGAAGTATTGGCCGGATTAACGAATAAGATTTTACCTGATTTTAATGATGAACACCGTCTGACGATACTATACTATTCCGGGGATTTATCACGGGGAAGCATGCACATCCGGGCGATGATTGAGGATGTAATACCCAGCGTTGCCAGTCAGATTGAGAAAATTTTAAAAAAACTTGTCAGAAATGAAACCGGATATATACAAGAAGTCTTTGGGGTTACAAAAGGCGAGGTCTATAAAACGAAGAGTCTGCCGTCCCTGATAGCCAATGCGTTCGGCCCTGGCTATGTATGGGAAACGCTGCAGGCCGTATTTCATAAAGAGTCGTTGCGGCTTGACCGCCTGCGTCTGACAACTGCCCGCAGGTTGAACGAATTGGCGAACAGGGAAGAGTACTGGCAGATGATGCAGGAACTGGTTTTCTTTTATAGCTTCTTATACTTTTGGCAGCAATATGAAAGGGAAATATTGGGGAGACGGGGAGGCGTGCACACATTGGCTGACTGGAATGAGTTTCGGGCGTTATATGGACAAGGAAAGCTGGAAGCAAGTCATTTGACGTCGGTCGAACATTTGGGATTTGCGGCAGGACTGTTGCTTAAGCAGTTCTCCAACTCCTATTACCAAAAGACCGGCAAGGAATTTGTAAAAAACCGGGTAATGAAATTCGGCAGCAAACTGACGCCGGACATGATTTGGAAGGATGGTTTGCTGCGTTGCGAGGAACTGGCGCAGCAATGGAGTATGAAGCTGGCAGCTAATTTTCGTCCGGTACTAGCGGCGGCTTTATTAGGTTTTCTGGAGCACCAGAAGCGGCTTGTTGAAGAAAAGGATAGCTTTATGACCGCATTTTGGTCTGGGTATCTCATTTATAAAGCAGATAAGAAGAATGACAATGCTCAGGAGAATGGAGGCAGCGATAATGAATAGCAGTGAAATCGTCTTTATTAAATCGGTAAAGGATGGTATCCCCAACCGGGACCCGTTAAATGACAGTGATGCCCGGCGGTTGTTTCCGGAGGAGGATGGACGCATTTCGCTGAGTGATGTCAGCATCAAGCGTGATGTGCGGGATTTTGTCATAGCCTGTCAGCCTAATGGTGGTGTAGAACAGAAAAATCATATTTTTGTTCAGGAAAAAATTAATGACAAGGGAAAACTGTTGGGGCGGGGCAGTCTGGCTGAAGAGATTGCAAAGAGCGTTGCAAAAGAGAAACAGGCCAAAGACGATATGAAGAGTGTGCTTAAGGAACATTGCTTTGATGTGCGCACCTTTGGTATTGTTTATTCAGTTAAACCGAAGTTTCATTTGACAGGGCCGGCCCAATTCGGCTGGGCTCATTCTTTGCATCCCGTTGATACCCAGTATGTGCAGGGAACCGTGGTTATGCCCAGTGCAGATTCCACTGATGACGGAGAGGGCAAAACTCAAGGAACAATTTGGACAAGCTATACGTTGCCTTTTGCTGTATTTGCTATGCCGGCAGTGATTAATGCCACGGCGGCAGAACATTCGGGAATGACGGAAAACGATCAGGAACTCCTGTTAAGGGCTTTGTGGCAAGGGACACAGCATCGCCAGGCCAGAGGTAGGGGACAACAGCAACCGTTGGTATTAGTGCATATCGAGTACAGCGATCCGTTTTACCGGATTGGTTATCCGGAGGAATTAATCACCCTGTCGCCTGATGCGGCGGCCTGGAAGGAAAGCGGTAAGCAGCCTTCTTCCTTGCAGGATGTTTCATTTGATTTGACGAAGCTGCTGACAGTGGTGACCGAAAAACAGGAGAAGATTGCCCGTTGCCGGATTTGGCTGCATCCGGGGGTTCAAATCCAAGGGAATGTTCAATCGTTTATTCAGCCGTTATGGTAGAAGGAGAAGGCCATGAGAGGAATTGCATTTGATGTCAGGGGGAGCGTCGCTCATTTTCGCCGTCCGGACACAACGGCAACACAGCTAACCTATCCCTTTATTACACCGACAGCGGCAAAAGGGCTGGTTGGGGCTATTCTGGGGATTGAGGATTTTGTGACTGCCGACCAGGTGGGGATTGAGTTGCTGCATCCGGTGCAGACCGTGGCGCAGCAGATGTCTATGTTGGGCAAAGACCCCGGTTTGACTTTCAATCGCCCGACCACAGTGGAGTTGCTGGTCAATCCGGCCTATCGCATTTACTATACGGGCGAGGAGAATACAGAAGTGCTGATTAAGGCACTAACGGAGGAGCAGACAGTGTATGCCACCTATCTGGGAGTGGCTTATGCTTTGACCAGACCGGTGCTTCATAAGGTATATTCCAAAGTAGAGTTTGTTATGTCTACCGGTCGTGGGATAGAAAGCAAAACAGTGGTGCCTACCGCTATGATCGAACGGCTTATTGTGCAACCAGACCGCTACTATTGCCGGGCCGGTGGTTATTTACGGCAATACCGGGGGAATCGCCGGTTTGAACAGTCGGTGGATTTTCTTTATGAAAAAGACGGCAAGCCGATCAGTTTTGTTTCTGGTGAGATAGAGATAGACGTTCAATTGGCCACCTTTGGGGAGGATTGGATATGTCTGGTATAGTGCCTTTTGCCCAGTGTATTGCCCGTCCGAGCAAAGGGGAGGAGAGATACTGGCTCAGCGAACACTTGCTGGCAGTTAAGACGGCCATGGAAACCCGCCTGCAAGGGACGCTGGACGATGCGGTTCTTACCAGACTGGGCGGTTTGGCTGGCGTTTGTCATGACCTGGTGAAATGCCACTGGTTGTGGCAAAGCTATATTAATGGAAAGCGAACTCAGGGACCTAACCATGCTCCGGAGGGAGCTTTCCTTTTTTCCTATCTCGGCTATCATTGGCTGCAAGCGCAGAACAAGTGGGACAAGTATGCCAGGGAGTGGTTGTGGCTGGTACGGGATATTGCTGATCATCATGGAGTCTTGAAAAAGGTAAAAACAGAGGATAACTGGATGAAGAACGGGCCGTGGCAGGAACTCGATTTGCCGGGTATAGCGGAATTTTTGCAGAGAATATATCGGGAAGACTTGCTGCCAGATCTTTCGATTCAGGCACTACGGCAATGGATGATGGATTTGGACGACATGGTTGAATTTGCGCTGGATGCATTGGATGCCGGTACATTTCCTGACAGATTGAGCTTAATGGAAGAATTAATCCGCTGGAGGGAGTTAACAACAGCCTTGATCAGTGGCGATCGCTTTCATGTGTCAGCCGTAAATAGCATGGCGATTAATCAGGCGAGGCATAGCCAGCATGATGGTGCTTTAGATGAATATTGCAAAGGGAGAGCTGACGCGGATACGAAGTTAACCGTTGTTCGTCAGGCGGCGCAGGCGGAGATTTTGCGGCAACTGACGGCTGACCCCTCGCGTTTGATTTACACGTTGGAAATGCCGACCGGTTATGGCAAGACGATTACGGCACTGCGATTGGCCACATGGCTGGGAAAACAATTAAACTATGAGAAAATTATTTATGTAGCGCCCTATTTATCCATTCTAGAGCAAAATAGCAGTGTGTTTGAAGAAGCTTTACAGGAAGCTGTGCTGGAACATCATTCGCTGGCCGTTTTGCCCGACGAGCAGGGAAAAAAGGTTGCTAATGGACATGAAATCGTGGACGAAGAAGGTGAGTTACCTGATGGGCAACTGGTAATGGAGTCCTGGGCTGCACCTATTGTTTGCACCAGCTTTCAACAGTTTTGCAAAGCATTGTTTCCCGGCCGGGCGCAGGATGCCCTGCGACGGGCATTTTTGGCTCAGAGTGTGGTGATTATTGATGAACCGCAGATTTTTGCGGCGCCGAGCTGGAATGTCTTTCTGCATGGGCTGGAGGCAGTGGCAAAACTGTATCACTTAAAGGTGATCTTTCTGTCGGCTACCATGCCGCCCTTCGATTACGGTCTTTCTAAAAAGAACCAGCCTGGCCGGCTGTCTGTGGCTCCGGCGGCGAAAGTTGAGCGTTATCAGGTGGAGCAAGCTGGCGCAATGGATGAACAAATGGTTGCTGAGTATCTTGTCAACTATCAGCCGGATCAGCCTGTGTCGCAGGCTGCCATCGTCAATACCATCACCGATGCTTATTTGGTGTATCAAAGCTTGGAGCGCCAGGTGGATTCATCTGCTCTGAAATTATTGCATGGAATGATGGTTCCATTACATAAACGGGTGGAGATTGAAAAAATCAAAGCTTTATCTTCACGAAAAGAAAGCGAAAGGAGGCGGCTGTACGTGGTGTCGACGCAAATTCTGGAGGCCGGTGTTGATCTCAGTTTCCAGCATATTATGCGGGCATTGCCTATTTTGCCGTCAATTATTCAGGCGGCAGGGCGTGTAAACCGTCACTTTGGCGGCGCAATGGGACTGTTGACTTTGATGTTGTTTTTGCGCGATGGAGAAAAGAATACCCGTAGCTTCATTTATGCTCCAGGCCTGCAACAAATAACCGATATCCTGTTGGCTCGCAAGAAAGTATGGGTGGAGTCGGAGCTGCTGGAGCTGATCAAGGAATATTATCGCGAGATGTTTACCCGTAATACCTATGAAGCAGGAAAAAGTGCTATTCACGATGCCTACGAGGGAGATTGGCCGGCATTGGGGCAGAATTTCAAGCCCTTTGGTGAAGATGTGTACCGCTTACCAATTTTTGTTCCTTGGCAGGTGCCAAAAGAAGATAAAAATTTGTTGCCTATTCGCTTTGTCGATTTGCAGAAACAATTTAAGCTGTATTCACCGGAAGAAATCTATGAACGTTACCAAGACAGGGACTATTATACCCAACTGACTTTTCGGGAGAAAAAGGAATTCATGATTCTGATGAATCATTATGTGATCAACGTGCCGCCTAAACTAGCCTTTTCGTTGGTAGAACGGGAGGTTTATTTAGAGAACAAAATACCCTGCTTGCTTAATCAGAGCGATTATCATCTGGTTTGCGGGTTGGCGGAGTACAAAGTGAAAGGTTTCGATCAATACCTGTAGTATCGAACGGACACGGAGGTGAAGGCTGTGGAGGTATTGGAGTTTGATGTAACCGGTACACATATCTGGTATTATTACTGCTGTCAAAGGGAAGTCTGGCTGATGTTGCATCAGGTGAATGCCGACCAAGATGACGCCAATATGGATTTGGGGCGGTTCTTGCATGAAATGACGTATGCCAGGGATCGCAGCAAAGAAATCACTTTGGGTAATATCCGGTTAGATATTGTACGGCAGGAAGACGATGGAATGGTTGTCGGGGAAGTTAAGAAAAGCTCGAAGTATTTGACCAGCGCTCGGATGCAACTGGCCTTTTATTTGCTTGAGTTAAAGGAGCGCGGCATAGCGGCGCGGGGTGAACTGCTGTTTCCTAAAGAAAGGAAACGGGAAGTGGTAGAATTAACGGCGGAATTGGAGCAGGAACTGGCAACAGCGACGGCAGCTATCCGCAGTCTGGCCGCTGAGCCCAGGCCGCCACAGGCGAAAAAAATAGCTCTTTGCAGAAACTGTGCCTACAAAGAGTTCTGTTGGGCGTAGCGGGGGTGGCATAATGAAGAAAACCTTATATATTTTTTCTAACGGGCAGTTGCGGCGTAAGGACAATACTATTTTCTTTATGAACGAAGCGGGAGAACAAAAATATATTCCGGTAGAAGATACTTCCGAATTGATGGTATTCGGTGAGGTGGAGATCAATAAACGGTTTTTGGAGTTTTGCTCCCAGAAGGAAATCATCATTCATTATTTCAATAATTACGGTTATTACAGCGGCACTTTTTATCCGCGGGAGCATTATAACTCCGGCTATATGATTCTGCGCCAGGCCGCAGCCTATCTGGATGAGACGGCGCGATTGGGATTGGCGCGGCAGTTTGTCGCCGGTGCGGCCCTCAATATTCGTCAAGTCTTAAAGTATTATCAGAACAGAGATAAAGATGTTGCTGAAAACTTAGCGGGGATTGAAGATTTACGGGAAAAAATTCCTGCTATGCAGGAAATCCCAGCATTAATGGCGGTTGAGGGCAATATTAGAGAACAGTATTACAAAGCGTTCGATGCCATTCATGGGCAAAAGGATTTTGTGTTTGAAGGGCGTTCAAAACGGCCACCCAAGAATGAAATGAATACGCTGATCAGTTTTGGCAATGCGATTGTTTATTCGACGGTACTGAGTGAAATCTATAAAACCCATCTGGACCCGAGAATCGGGTATCTTCATTCGACCAATTTTCGGCGGTTCAGCTTGAACCTGGATATTGCTGAAATTTTTAAGCCTATTCTGGTAGATCGAGTTATTTTTACGTTGATTGGCAAGAAGATGATTAGTAAGAAGGATTTTAAAAAGGAGTCGGGTGGACTGCTGCTAAAAGAAAATGGGCGACGGGTGTTTGTCGAGGAAATGGAAAACAGGCTAAAAACCACCATCACCCACCGTGATATTGGCAGCCCGGTGTCTTATCGTCGCTTGATTCGTTTGGAGTTGTACAAGCTGGAAAAACACCTGATCGGAGAAGCGCCCTATGAGCCATTTGTCTCGCAGTGGTAGAGTGGGCAGAGAAATCATAAACTTGGCTGGGGGAGACGAGGGGATACTATGTTTGTAATCCTTGTGTATGATATGGGCGAAAAACGGGTGGCCAAGGCGCTGAAACGCTGCCGTAAATACTTGAACTGGGTGCAAAATTCTGTGTTTGAGGGAGAAATATCAGAGACTAATCTGGCTAAGTTGAAGATGGAACTGGATAAAATCCTCGTTGACGATGAGGATTCGGTGATTATCTATACGTTGCGTACTACCCATTACTCTAAACGGGAAATTATGGGACTGCGCAAAGGCGGGCAGGATTTGATTATTTGAATAGTAGTTGTTGTTGGGAGATGTCAATAGGGTATATGATGTGTTAGCTTTGGTGGAACCGCAGAACGGCAAATGCTTTAAGTAAGAAATGGGACTCTGCCAGAAATAAAAGTATAACTGTGATTGATTTTTATTCGGTGACCTGCCATTTTTATGGCAGGATTTTTTTCGTTAATTATGGAATACAGAAAAAATTATAAAATATATTTCATGCAATGAACACAATGATTTTGTCGTCGACCGGTAATAGCGTAAAAATACCGGGAGATCGACGACAAAATAAATGGCGGTCGAACTGGATTTAAGGAAGAATTGAAAAACTTGCTTATTTGGGCTGATTTTTTTACAACTAGAGTTTTCGCAGGCTAAATGGGTTGATAGACTACCTATAAGGATTTGAAATTGCTTGCTCGACGCAACGATACGCCAACCTTCGAAACGTTGATAGACTACCTATAAGGATTTGAAATTCGCCATAAGCAACGTATACCTCACCCCCAACCACACACGTTGATAGACTACCTATAAGGATTTGAAATATCCTTTATCCAAGGTTAAAAACGTGCCTAAGAAGGGTTGATAGACTACCTATAAGGATTTGAAATAATTCTATCTGTAACGATAAAAGGATGCTTGGAGATAGGTTGATAGACTACCTATAAGGATTTGAAATCCGG
>NZ_FQZD01000030.1 GCF_900141835.1 Propionispora hippei DSM 15287
GGGGAGCGATGACGCAGAGCCAGGAGAACTGCCTATCTGACAATCACCGGTTGACCTGCGAGCGACGGGGAGGCGATTACGACGGAAAGTCTATAGCCATAGGCTATTTTCAAATTGTCCTTTTTAAGGATACCGAAAATAGTGCTGGGAAGATAGGTTTCTTTTGTGATCAACTTTTACGGCGGCAGGCCGGTTGATGGCAAAGGAAACCTATTTTTATTTGACTTAAGACAAAGACAAAAAGGAGAGAAGAGATACGCATGTTTACATTTACTGAAGAGCAGGAAATGCTTCGCCGTGCCGTACGTGAGTTTGTGGAAGCGGAAGTGGCTCCTAAAGCACAGGAATGGGATGAGCAGGATCATTGTCCGGCAGAACTGTTTCCTCTGCTAGGCGATATGGGGATAACCGGGATTTTTGTGCCGGAAACGTATGGCGGCGTAGGCTTGGGCTACGTGGAGCGGGTTATCTGCCTGGAAGAACTGGCCCGCCACTGTGCCGGTCTGGCGATTACGGTGATGGCCCATCAACTGTGCATGGGCGGTGTCATGAACTATGCCACAGAAGAGCAAAAGCAAAAGTATCTGCCTGATTTGGCCAGAGGCAGAAAAATCGGGGCGCTGTCACTGACGGAGGCTACCGGCGGTTCTAATTTCATGGGACAGACAGCTAATGGGGAATGGAAAGACGGTCAGTGGGTGCTCAATGGCCGTAAGTGTTTTATCACCAATGCCCACCTTGCCGATCTTGACCTGTGGACGGTTGTTACCGGGAAAAATGCCAAAGGCCGGCCTGAACTAAGTGCCTTCCTGATTGACCGGGGAACGCCGGGGCATACGCCGGGAAGAGCCGAACACAAACTGGGCATGCGCTCGTCTAACACCGGTGATGTAAGCTGCGTCAATGTCCGGGTGGATTCTTCCCAAATGCTCGATCAACGGGGCAAAGGTGCCAAAGTGGCACTGAGCACCATTCAGGAAGTAGGCCGTGCCGGCATGAGTGCCATTAGTCTGGGGATTCTGCGTGGCTGTCTGGAGGAATCGGTCCGGTTCTCCAATGAGCGGATTATCTATGGCAAGCCGCTGCACCACATGACCAATATCCAGTTTGCCCTGGCGGAAAACCGGCTGGATTATGAGACGGCCCGTTTGCTGACCTATCGGGCTGCGTCCATGAAGGACAAAGGCGTCCCTTGTTCTGCCGAGTTTGCCATGGCCAAATATGCGGCTACCGAAGGAGCAATCCGGGCGGCAAAACGGACCATTGATCTCATGGGCGGTTATGGCGTGATTAATGAATATCCCGTAGGGAGATATTTAAGAGACGCCCTGGCCGGTTCGACTGCCGGCGGGACTTCAGATGTCCTGAAAGTGGTCATTGCCGGTGAAACGGTGAAACAGTAGTTCCCTGGAAGCTTAATTTATATCAGGCATAAGGAGAGATTGTTATGGGACTAAACATAGCGGTGTGTATCAAATCGGTACCCGATCCGGCTTATTACGATAAGATCAGCATTGATCCTAAGACGAAAACTATTACCCGTAAAGGAATTCCGGCCATTATCAGCCCGGGAGATAAGCACGCTTTGGAAGCGGCTCTGCAGTTAAAGGATCAATATGGCGGTACAGTTACCGTCATTGGCATGGCGCCGCCGGAAGCAAAAAAGGAATTATATGAAGCGCTGGCCATGGGGGCTGATGAGGCCGTGCTGTTAAGCGACCGGGCTTTTGCCGGTGCCGACACGCTGGCTACTTCGTACACACTGGCTCAAGGGCTGAAAAGAAGCGGCGACTTTGATATGGTGCTGACGGGAACGGAGAGCGCCGACGGCGCTACCTCCCAGGTACCGGCCCAGTTGGCTGAGTGTCTGGAACTGCCCCATTTGTGGAATGTGAAAGAGTTTTCCCTGACTGAGCAGCGTCAAATACAGGCGAAGGTGAAGCTGGATGCGGCTACCGGCGAATATCTTGTTACTTTGCCAGCGGTACTGGCCATTGCCCGGGAAGCAAATAAACCGCGCTATATCAACGCTTTCGGCATTGTTAAGGCCAGGGGCAAAAAACTGACTGTGCTGGATAACCGGGAACTGCAGGCAGACGAGAAAAAAATCGGCCAAAAGGGTTCGCCAACCTGGCCGGGTGATATTTTTATCGCTTCCCTGTCGCGTAGAGGTCAGGCCCTGACCGGTACACCGGAAGAAATTGCTGCCGGTTTAATTGAAAAAATACGTGCTGCCGGGATCAATCCGGTTGCTGCGAAGGAGGCGTAAATAATGACGCAGAGCTATCAGCGGGAAGATTATCACGGCATATGGGTTATCGCCGAACAGGATGGTGACCGGGTCAACCACGTGAGTCTGGAGCTTTTAACCAAAGCCAGAGAATTAAAAGAACAGGGCAAGCTTACCGAACCGGTAACTGCCGTGCTGCTGGGAACCAATCTGGCCAAATTTCCGGCCAAACTGGCCGAAGCCGGCGCGGAAGCCGTGATTGTTGTGGATCATAGCGCATTACGCTATTTCCAGAATGAAACCTATGCCTTGGTGCTTAAAGAACTGGTGGGGGCAAGAAAACCGGCAATCGTTCTGATGGGCGCCACGGCAGCCGGTTCTGATTTGGCGCCTACCTTGGGCGCTAAATTGTGGACCGGCGTAGCCGCTCACTGCGTGGATATGAAATTAAACGATGAAGGTAATTTGGTGGCCGTGGTGCCGGCTTTTGGCGGCAAAGTATTGGGCGACATTCTGTGTCCCGAACTCCGGCCGCAAATGGCAACTGTTCGTCCCGGCATTTTGGGCAAAGCGCTTTGCTTCCCCCATGAGAACTATCAGATAGAACATTATGATCCCTCGTCTGCCTTGACTAAGGACAAAGGCCTGGTACGGGCGCTGGGCATCAGCTATGAACCGGTGCAGGGCGTTCCATTGGAAGAAGCGGACGTGGTAGTGGCCGGCGGTTTTGGCGCAGCTACCGAAGAAAACTGGCAGTTGGTGGAAACGCTGGCCAGCTTGCTGGGCGGCGCCGTGGGCTGCACCAGACCGCCCCTGGATGAAGGCTGGGCCAGGGATTATCAGATGATCGGCACCAGCGGCAAATCGGTTCGTCCCAAAGTATATATCGGCGTAGGCATCTCCGGCGCCACCCACCATGTTTGCGGGATGAAGGACGCCGGGCTGGTTATTTCCATCAATAAAGATGAAAAGGCTCCTATCTTCGAAGTGTCCGATATTCGTGTTATTGCCGATGCCGCGACTATTCTGCCGCTGGTTATTGAAAGCTTGCAAAAAAATGATGAAGATGAGGTCTGCAAGCTTGCCTGATGCCGACTAAGGAGGGGGAAAAGACATGCAGTTTGAGCTGAGCAAGGAACAAGAAGCATGGCGCCGGTTGAGTCAGAAGTTTGCTGTGAAATATATTGCTCCTACCGTTCAGGAACGGGATGAGGCGGAGGAGTTTTCCCGCTCTTTGTATGATGAGCTGGGACTGCTGGGGCTTACCGGGATTTGTTTTCCGGAAAAGTATGGCGGTCGTGGCGGCGATTGCCTCAGCTATATCCTGGCGGCAGAAGAATTGGCCAAGGTGGATGACAGCCTGGCGGTGTCACTTTCAGCTTCCGTTATGCTTTGCCAATGGCCGCTTTACCAATATGGCACGGAAGACCAAAAGGAACGTTATCTGAAACTGCTGGCGGAAGGCAAGAAGCTGGGGGCTTTTGCGCTGACCGAACCGCAGGCAGGTACTGATGCGGCCGGGCAGCAGACCACAGCCACCCGCCAGGGCGACGGCTACCGGCTGCGGGGCAATAAGATTTTCATTACCAATGGCGGTGAGGCGGAAACCTACGTCGTATTCGCCATGACTGATAAAAGCAAGGGAATCAAAGGCATCAGTGCTTTTATTCTGGAAAAGGGCATGCCTGGCTTTACCTTTGGTAAAACCGAACGAAAGCTGGGCATCCGCAGTTCGGTGACCAGGGAATTGATTTTCCAGGATGTCTATGTACCCGGGGAGAATTTGCTGGGAGCCGAAGGGCAGGGCTTTAAGATCGCCATGACGACGCTGGATGGCGGACGCGTCAGCGTGGCGGCTCAGGCGCTGGGGATCGCCCAGGCCGCGCTGGATTATGCGTTGGCCTATGCCAAGCAAAGAGAACAGTTTGGCAAACCGGTCGTTGCCAATCAGGGGATTTCCTTCTTATTAGCCGATATGGCGACGAGAGTGGAGGCGGCGCGGCTGCTTACTTATCAGGCGGCGGCCGCCAGAGACTTGGGGAAGTCCTGCGCCAAGGAGGCGGCGATGGCTAAGCTGTTTGCCTCCGACATTGCTATGGCGGCAGCTACTGATGCAGTGCAGATTTTTGGCGGCTATGGCTATCGGCGGGAATTTCCGGTGGAACGTCTGTTGCGCGATGCTAAAATCACCCAGATATTTGAGGGAACCAACCAGGTGCAGCGAATGGTTATTGCCGGTGCGCTGCTGAAAGACTGAAAGTACGACTTAATTATAAAACATACGTAAGGAGAGGATTTAAATGGAAGGAACTATAGACATTTTGATGGCGAAGGCCAAGGCGGCGCAGAGCGCCATTGAGGATTACACGCAGGAAGAGATCGATCAATTAGTAAGGGTCATTGGCCAGGTGGTCTATGACAATGCCGAAATGCTGGCGAGAGAAGCGGTAGACGAAACCGGGATGGGTGTCTATGAAGACAAAGTAGCTAAATGCCGGGGTAAATCGCAAACTATCTGGCACAACCTGAAGGATAAGAAATCAGTAGGCATTATTAAAGAGGAA
Organism: Propionispora hippei DSM 15287; assembly: GCF_900141835.1. Taxonomy (NCBI): domain Bacteria; kingdom Bacillati; phylum Bacillota; class Negativicutes; order Selenomonadales; family Sporomusaceae; genus Propionispora; species Propionispora hippei. The sequence goes on from NZ_FQZD01000030.1 coordinate 4,795, forward strand.
CCGGAAAAAGGTTTGCTTTATGTGGCGAAGCCTAAAGGCGTTATTGCTGCGATTACTCCAACCACCAACCCGGTTGTTACGCCTATGTGCAATGCCATGTTTGCCTTAAAGGGCCGGAATGTTATCATCGTGGCACCCCATCCCCGCTCGAAAAAATGTTCCGCTCATACGGTGAATTTAATGCGGAACGAGCTGAAAAAACTGGGTGCTCCGGAAGATTTGATCCAGGTGATTGAGGAGCCGACGATGGAGTTGACCCAGGAATTAATGAAGGCTGCCGACGTGGTGGTTGCCACCGGCGGTATGGGTCTGGTCAAAGCTGCTTATGCCAGCGGTAAACCGGCCTACGGCGTGGGCGCCGGCAATGTGCAGGTTATCGTCGACCGCGGTTATGATTATGATCAGGCGGCTAAGGATGTTATTGCGGGCCGTAAATTTGACAATGGGATTATTTGCTCCGGTGAACAATGCATTATTGCGCCGAAGGAAGATCATGTAGCTGTTATGGCCGCTTTTGAACGCAACGGCGCTTACTATATTCAGGATGAACCCACCGTTGATAAGTTTAGAAAAGTCATGTTCCCCGAAGGAAAAATCAATTCGGCGCTGGTTGGCAAGTCGGTGCAGTACATTGCTGATGCTGCCGGAGTCAGCGTGCCGGAAAATACGAAGATTATCGTTTTGAAACCGCAGGGACGGGGTACGGCAGATTTATTATGCAAGGAAAAAATGTTCCCCATTATGATCACCCTGCCCTACGATACCTTTGAAGAAGCGGTTGAAATCGCCAATACCAATCTGCTTTATGAGGGAGCCGGTCATACGGCGGCCATTCATTCCCATAATGAAGAGCATATCCGCCATGCCGGAGCTGTGCTGCCGATCAGCCGCCTGGTAGTCAATCAACCGTCTTCCACCGGTGCCGGCGGCAGCTTCTATAACGGCTTTAACCCGACGACCACATTGGGCTGCGGTTCCTGGGGCAATAACAGCATCTCTGAAAACCTGAACTATGAGCATTTGATTAATGTATCCCGTATCGGCTTTTTCATGAAAGATATTACCATTCCCACGGCCAAAGAAATCTGGGGCTAAAACAGAGGAGGTTGATAAACATGGTACCTTTTAGACTGGTTCCCCGTATCGCATTGCATTCGAGCTTTGCGGAATTTATTAAGGAATTTCAGCTTAGTGGAGAGGACTTAATTGTTACTAACGAATTTATTCAGACCGGCGTGAAACCGGCCGATTTGGCGGCCCGGGTTGTTTTTCAGGAACGGTTTGGTACAGGCGAACCTTCCAATGTGATGATGGACAGCATCTTTCAGGAAGCGCGTCGCCAGCCTTATAAACGGGTCATAGCCGTAGGCGGCGGTACGGTCATCGATGTGGCCAAGCTGTTGGCTTTGGGCGGCGGCGGCAGCACGGTGGATTATTTTGAAGGACGCATCCCGGTGGAAAAAGCCAGGGAACTGATTATTATCCCGACAACCTGCGGGACCGGCAGTGAAGTAACCAACATTGCCATTATGGAGATCAGAGAACAGAAAACCAAGAAAGGTCTGGCGACAGATGCGATTTTCGCCGACTATGCCGTTTTAATTCCGGAGCTCTTAGCGAGCCTGCCTTATCAGGTATTTGCCACCAGCTCGATCGACGCCCTGATTCACGCTACGGAATCGTTTGTGGCACCGGGATCAAATCCTCTGACCGAATTATATGCCATACAGGCCATTGCCATGATTCTGCAGGGGTATAAAACCATTGCTGCGGGAGGGAAGGACGCTCGGCGGGAGCTTATGGGCGACTTCCTGCTGGCCAGCACCTATGCCGGTATCGCCTTCGGCAATACCGGGGTTGGGGCGGTGCATGCCTTGTCCTATCCGCTGGGCGGCGTATATCACGTACCCCATGGCGAAGCCAATCAGCAGATGTTTACCACCATCTTCCGGGCCTATAAAGAGATCAAGCCCCAGGGCAAAATCGAAGCCTTGGAAGAAATCCTGTCGTACAACTTAGGAGTTCCTGCACGCGAAGTATGGCCGTCCTTTGACAGCCTGCTGGAGGCTATCCTGCCCAGAAAACCGCTCAAAGCATACGGTATGAGAGAGGAAGACATCACACTCTTTACCGACAGTGTCATAAAAAATCAGCAGCGGTTATTGAAAAACAATTATGTTCCTTTGTCCAGAGAGCAGATGATCGCCATTTACACCGAGTTGTACTAGATGCTATTAATGAACCTGTCGTTATGACGAATAGATTTTTCGTCTGGTACGGAGGTAAAGCCGCACAGGCTACTTCGAAGATTTTCTAACATGGCCGGACGAAAGAAGATCCGTCAGAACGTGCAGCGAGAATAAAATTTTTTACCCGGGGCGTGTCTTCAAACTAACGGAATGATCCAGATAGAAGACACGCCCGAAGGAACCACTGAAACAGACAAAAATAAGGAGGGTTTAACCATGGCGTTGAAAACACCGGAACAGTACGAGGAAAGTTTGCGTAAACTTAAACTTAAGGTATATCTGCAGGGAGAATTGGTGGAGAATCCGGTAGATCATCCAATTATCCGGCCGTCAATGAATTCGGTGAAAAAAACCTACGAACTTGCCCAGAAGCCGGAATATGCCGATCTGATGACGGCTGTATCACATTTGACGGGAGAAAAGGTCAACCGTTTTTGCCATTTGCATCAAAGTACCGGAGACTTGGTGAATAAAGTGAAGATGCAGCGTCTGCTGGGCCAGCAGACTGCGGCTTGCTTCCAGCGATGTGTGGGGATGGACGCGATCAATGCCGTGGACAGTGTGACCTTTGAGATGGACCAAAAATTAGGTACTGACTATCATGAACGGTTTAATCAGTTCTTGTTGAAAATGCAGCAGGAGGACTGGACGGTTGACGGGGCCATGACCGATCCCAAGGGTGACCGGAGTCTGTCCCCCAGTAAACAGGCCGATCCCGATCTCTATGTTCATGTTGTGGAAAAGCGTCAGGATGGCATTGTGGTACGCGGTGCCAAGGCACATCAAACAGGCGCGATCAATTCTCACTGGATTTTGGTTATGCCGACCATCGCCATGGGTAAGGACGACGCCGACTATGCGCTTTCCTTTGCCGCACCGGCTGATGCGGAAGGTATCTTTTATATCTATGGCCGCCAGTCCTGTGATACGCGGAAACTGGAAGGCGGCAAGATTGATGTAGGCAACCGTGAATTTGGCGGCCATGAAGCGTTGATGGTGTTTGATGATGTGTTTGTTCCCTGGGAAAACGTGTTCATGTGCGGTGAAACTGAATTTAGCGGTCTGTTGGTCGAGCGGTTTGCCGGTTACCACCGTCAAAGCTATGGCGGCTGTAAGGTTGGCGTAGGTGACGTCCTGATTGGGGCCGCCGCCGTGGCTGCCGAATATAACGGCGCGGCTAAAGCTTCCCATGTAAAAGATAAGCTGATTGAAATGACCCATTTGAATGAAACCTTATATGCCTGCGGCATTGCCTGCTCGGCGGAAGGCCATAAGACGGCATCAGGCAATTATCTGATCAACTTGCTGCTGGCCAATGTCTGTAAGCAGAATGTTACCCGCTATCCTTACGAAATCGCCAGACTGGCTGAAGACATTGCCGGCGGTCTGATGGTTACCATGCCGTCGGAAAAAGATTTGCATAATCCTGAAATTGGCAAAGTAGTGGAGAAATACTTTAAGGGTGTGTCTGATGTGCCGATGGAGCAGCGGATGCGGATTTTGCGTCTGGTGGAAAACCTTACCCTGGGCACGGCGGCGGTCGGCTACCGGACGGAATCGATGCATGGAGCCGGTTCACCCCAGGCTCAGCGCATCATGATTGCCCGCCAGGGTAATCTGGAGCAGAAAAAACAACTGGCTAAAGCCATCGCGGGAATTACTCAGGACAAGGCTAACTGAGATGAGTGAGAACGCTCTGGAGGATAAACTAAAGCAAATTATGGATGAAAAAGTTCGTCCTTTATTGGCCGCTCACCAAGGGAATATCCAGGTAGTGGATGTTAAAGCTGGCATCGTAACCGTAAGACTGACCGGGGCTTGTGCAACATGCCCCGGTTCCCGGTCTACGGTGGCCGATATCGTGGAAACGCAGATAAAAGAAGCCCTGCCGGAAATAAAGAAGGTCGTGCTGGTGGAGCAGTCGGTTAGTTCTGAACTGATTGCCGAGGCCTTACGGCTGCTGAGACATGAACGGTGAGGGTGGGGAAAGAGGGGAAACAGTCATGAAAACCTGGCAGGAAACGTATAAAAATAAAATTATGTCACCCCGGCAGGCAGTGCAGGCGGTTAAAAACGGTGACAGGATTGTGGTCGGTCATGCCTGCGGTGAGCCGACGGTATTGGTCGAGGCGCTCACCGAACGGGCGCCGGAATTGGCAGACGTGGAAATTGTTCACATGGTGGCGATGGGCGATGCTCCTTATGCCCGACCGGGCATGGAAAATAATTTCCGCCATAATGCCCTGTTTGTCGGAAAATCAACCAGAAAGGCTGTGGAAGAGCAGCGGGCCGACTATACTCCCTGCTTTTTTTCTGAAATACCGCGGCTGTTTAAGAATAATATTCTGCCTGTTGATGTAGTCCTGCTGCAAGTAACGCCGCCTGATGCAGAAGGTTATTGCAGCTACGGGATTTCCGCCGACTATACGGTAGCAGGAGCGGAATGCGCTAAAACGGTCATTGCCCAGGTTAACAGCCGGCTGCCCCGCACCGGCGGAGCCAGACTTCATATTCGTGATATTGATATTGTGGTGGCACAGGATGCGGAGCTGATTGAACTGCCGCCGCCGGTCATTGGCGAGGTGGAAAAAAGAATCGGTGAGCAAATTGCCAGTCTGGTATCGGATGGAGCGACGCTGCAATTGGGTATTGGCGCGATTCCTGATGCTGTTTTACTGTTTCTGGGCAATAAGAAGGAGCTGGGCATCCATTCCGAAATGTTTTCCGACGGTGTCGTGGCGCTGGCGGAAGCCGGAGTGATCACCAACCGGCAAAAGACCCTTAATCCCGGAAAATTCATTGCCACCTTTCTGATGGGAACGAGAAAGCTCTATGATTTTGTGCATAACAATCCGGCGGTGGAACTCCACCCTGCCGATTATACCAATGATCCCTTTGTCATTGCCCAGCATGACCGGATGATCTCCATTAATTCCGCTTTGCAGGTAGATCTGATGGGCCAGGTCAATGCGGAGATGATCGGCAGCAGGCAGTTTAGCGGTATTGGCGGTCAGATTGACTTTATCCGCGGCGCCGGTCGTTCCAAACAGGGTATCTCGATTATTGCATTGCCGGCGACGGCTGCCGGCGGGAAAATATCCCGCATTGCCTGTGCGCTGGATGAGGGAGCTGCCGTATCCACTTCGCGTAATGATGTGCACTATGTTGTTACCGAATACGGCATGGCCGATTTGCGGGGAAAAACGCTCCGCCAACGGGCAGCGGCATTGATTGCCATTGCTCATCCGGATTTCCGGGCAGCATTGACGGAACAGGCAAAGCAGAAAAAGCTTCTTTAAGAAGAGGATTGAAAAGGCCGGTTGGCTGCCAACAGAACGAAGCCGTAATGGAACCGCTGATTTAATGAGCCTGCCAGCCTGGCGAGAGGTTTTTCGGCTGGCAAGGAAGTAAAACCGCAGGAATAGCGGCCCCTATTTCAAGGTTTGGCTGACGCAGCCAGTCGGAAAAAGATCCGCCAGTGGTTCCTGAAGGAGGAGCAGGATGAAAAACAGTGCGTTAACCCGCTGCCATTATGTATCGGGGAAGAAAACAATCAGTGATATTGGCCGGTATATTGCGCTTACCGGCAGAAAAGCCTTTGTTTTAGGAACGCAGAGCAATCTTGCCGCTGTCAAGCCGTTACTGGCTGATAGCTGCCGGTTGCATCAAGTGGAGTTTGTCATGGAACGGTTTAATGGTCATGATTCCAGGCAGGAAATTAACCGAATGGTTGCCCTGGCCATATGCAAGGTAAACGCCAGCATCATTGTTGCGATTGGCAACGGCAGGGTGGCAGCCATCGGCGAAGCGGTGGCGGCATTGGCTAAACTGCCTGTTATGGTGATTCCGGTGTCTGCTGTGACTGAAACCTTTTTTCCGGGAGAACTGCCGGAATCGTCTCATATGAACAGAGTTTCGACCAGGGCTTGTCTGTAAAGCACCGTCAGCGGGCGTTTCGGATAATTTACAAACAAGCCCTAAAAGCCCAAACAGAAGATTAACAAAAAACGGTAAGGCGAGGATAATCTATGGCAAATATTAGTGAAGCTGTGAAGATTAGGCGGGAAGTCTTAAAAGAACTGGCTAAGAAGGCCTATGACGGGACGCTGAAGGATACTGTACGGGATATATTGTATACAGTTGTGACCGATGATGGACCACGACATCGTTGCTGTATTTACCGGGAGAGAAGTATTCTGGAGGAACGGGTCCATCTGGCGCTTAGTCAGCCGATGGATATTCCGCTGGAGCTTGCAGCGGCACAAGCTTTGCAAGGGGAAATAGTGAAAGGACCGGTTATGTCCATGCTGCCGTCGGCCTGTGACCGCTGTCTGGCCGATAAGTTTATGGTCACTGATGCCTGCCGGAATTGCCTGGCTCATCATTGTATCGTCAGTTGTCCCAAAAACGCCATATTCATCGTAAGGAACCGGGCTTATATCGACCGGGAAAAATGCTGCTCCTGCGGCAGATGTAAAACGGCCTGTTCGTACAGTGCGATTGTTGAAATCAAGCATCCCTGTGAACATGCCTGCGAGGTGCAGGCAATTACGGCGGCGCCGAATAAAAAGGCTGTTATTGATCATGAAAAATGTGTGGCCTGTGGTGCCTGCAAAATAGCCTGTCCCTTTGGAGCTATTGGTGACCGCTCGGTGCTGGTGCAGGTCATTCGGACATTAAAAAAACGGCGGACCTATGCCATGCTGGCTCCTTCCTTTATCGGCCAGTTTGGTGTAAAAGTCACAGCCGCTCAGGTGGTTGCCGCCTTGCGTAAAGCCGGATTTTATGCCGTGGCCGAGGTGTCTGTCGGCGCCGACTGGGTGATTGCCCGCGAAGCGGCAGAATTTACCGAACAGGTGCCGGCAAGCAAACCATTTATGACCAGTTCCTGCTGTCCGGCTTTTGTGGGAATGATCAAAAAACATGCCAAAGAGTACGAAGAACATCTTTCGACAACCGTTTCGCCCATGGTGGCGTTGGCGAGGCTGCTTAAAGAAAAAGATCCGGGAGCTGTGACGGTGTTTATCGGACCTTGTATTGCCAAAAAAGCGGAAGCCCTTGCTTATCCGGCAGATGTGGATTTTGTATTGACCTTTGAGGAAGCGGAAGCTTTGCTGACAGGAGCAGACCTGCAGGCGGCAATGATGCCGGGCGAAGCGATGGGCAGCCAGGCTACGGCAAATGGCAATTTATTTGCCATAGCCGGTGGTGTGGCTCAGGCAGTAGCCCAGGCAGTACAGGCGCAGGAAGGAGAGGTAACTGTAACAGCCTGCCAAAGCGAAGGACTGGAGGCCTGCCAGCTTATGCTGAAACAACTAAAAAAAGGTGAACTGACAGCTAATTTTATGGAAGGAATGGCCTGCAGCGGCGGCTGTTCCGGCGGTCCGGGAACGATGAATGATGTCCGGGTAACGCAGCGGCTGGTTAAAAACTTTTCACAGAAGGCACGTTGCGGATCGTGAGAGACGGCAGGTATAGGGGTGATTCGGATGAATAAAAGGCGGCGGATTGCCATTTATTTTTGTGGGGGTTGCAACCCACGCATTAACAGAGACGAAATAGCGGGACAACTGATCCGTTCGTTGTCCCGCGATTATACGGTTTTATTTAATACTAATAAAGCCGATTTTATTGTGTACTTGTGCGGTTGTACGGCGGGCTGCAGCTGGAAAAAGCGCGAGGACTCCATACCGGGTGTTTGTGTAGCCGGTGAAATGGTGGACGGCTGGTTTGTCAGCAAGCCGGAGATCGTTGCGGATATTATCCGGAAAATAAAGGACTTCTTTGGCGGTACGGCGGAGCGCTGAAGACTGATCTTTGATTATACAGTAAATAGAGAAGAGAAGCAGGCAGGAGGTTGCGATGGCGGGGATTTGGATTTTTTCAGAAAAGGTGGAAATAGCAAAGCGGCTGATTACACTGGGAACAGAGCTTAGGCAGGCGATGGGCCAGCCGCTGCGGGTTTTTTGCTTTGAGGCGAAAACAGGACTGGAATACATTGATTGCGGCGCCGATGAAGGGATGATTTTACGGGAATATCTGGGCTATACCGTTAGCTATTCGCAAAGCATAATTCAGCTTGCCTTGAGGGAAGAACCTGCCGTTATCTTACTGGATGATACTCTGCGCGGCAGGGACTTGGCTATGGCATTGGCTGTACGGCTGCCGATGAGGCTGATTCATGATGCTTTACAGGCTGGTTTTGATGGCACCGATCTATTGGTTAAAAGAAAGGTAGACGGAGGCGGCATGGTTCTTACCGGTCGGCAAAGACTGCCGGCGATTATCACGCTGGCAGTCGATGCGTATCCGGCTGCTGTCGATACAGAACGGGCCGGGCGACTCATCCATATGCCGCTAAGCAGCGGCGGTAGAACACCGTTGATGTTGCCAGGGCTAATGCTCGGGGCTTTATCCGATAAGTAGCCTGTTCTATAACTCACGCTTTTAAGCAGGAGCTATACCCATGAGCACAGGGTAAGTCCGGTTAAGCTTCAGAGAGTGTAAAAACACTCTCTGAAGCTTAACCGACTCTCTGCAGTATGATGATAAGCTATAATAAATAAAGCCCGCTCTCTTGGCTTATGACAAGAGAGCGGGCTTTAACTTATACTTAAAGAATTATTCTTTTCGCTGCTGGTAATCGTTGCCCCAGTTATATAACGCCTGAATGATGGGATGCATAGAATGCCCCAGTTCGGTCAGTTCATATTCTACCCGGGGCGGTACTTCGGCATAGACGGTACGCTTGACAATCCCGTCCTGCTCCAATTCCCGCAATTGCAGGGTTAAGGTACGATGCGTCACTGTTACCATTAATCGCTGCAGCTCATTAAACCGCTTTTTGCCTTTAAGCAAACGATATAGAATAATTCCCTTCCATTTACCGCCGATAATAGCTAGCGTCGTTTCAACAGGACAAGGCTTGTGAGTGCAGACAGACTTTTCTGTGTTTTCCATCTCAGGGCCTCCTTCGCCGGGGAGTGTTCCGCCAACTTTGAAACTGGAAGAGGATGATAAATTTTGGACCGTCAGCAATTTCTACTTTCAAGCTTGGTGGAGCATTGGGTAGAGTAAGGATAAAAAAGATACTTAGGTAACTTCTTGTATATTATATATAAAAAATGTGCGTACTTCAACTAAAAAATATGGCATGATATACTGACGATAAATTCATTTAGAAAGGCAGGAAGGTAGTTATGGATAGTAAACAGGAGTATATTTTGGAGATATTTCAATTCCGTCATGCCTGCAAGCATTTCGACGCGACGAAAGTCGTATCGGAAAAAGACTTTTCAGTTATTCTGGAGGCAGCACGTCTTTCGCCCAGCTCTTTTGGTTTTGAACCCTGGCGATTTCTTGTTGTACAAAGTGCCGAATTAAAGGAGAAACTTTTCCCTGTAGCCTGGGGAGCTCAGAACAGCTTTAACGGCGCCAGTCATTTTGTAATTTTACTGGCAAGGAAAAAAGCGGATACTGTTTATAGTTCGGACTATGTTAGCTACATAATGAAAGATATACAAAAATTGCCGCAGAACAGAGCGGAACAAAAAAAACAAGCCTTCGAGGATTTTCAAAAATATGACTTTGCTTTATTAGAGAGTGACCGGGCGGTTTTTGACTGGGCCTGCAAACAAACCTATATTGCTATGGCCAATATGATGACAGCGGCTGCTTTGTTAAAAATAGATTCGTGTCCGATTGAGGGCTTCAACCGGGCGGCTGTGGAAACAATTCTCACAGAAGAGGGAATCTTGGATACCGGACATTTTGGTGTATCGGCCATGGTCAGCTTTGGCTATCGCGCCGTTGAGCCTCGTCCCAAAACACGGCAGTCATTGGCTTCCGTTGTACAATGGGTGTGATTGTCCAACCATCTGACACAGCCAGGTAAAAATTTTGGCCTCATAGGCTGTAAATTAATCAGTGCGTAATTGTAAAAGGCGTTGATGATAGGGCAGCAAGCTCTTCCGGTGGCCAACGCTGATCAGCGTGGTTGCCGGAAGCTTTTGCCGGAGACAGGCGTAAAGCCGTTCTTCCGTAGCAGGATCGAGGCTGGCTGTTGCTTCATCTAAAAAAAGCCAGGCGGGCTTGTGCAGGATTGCTCTGATTAGGGACAGGCATTGCTGCTGGCCAAGGGATAAGCTTTTAGGCCAGTCTTCATACTCATTCAGTCTGGCGTACAGAGCGGGCAATTGGCAGCAAATTAACAATTCTTGCAGGATTTCATCGTCGACCGGCGGATGATGAGGATAAAGAAGAAGCTCCCGCAACGTGGTTTTGAAGAGATAAGGCGTTTGCGGCAGGAAAAATTGGGATTGCCGGCCCGGTTTTAGCACCAGGCCGCTGAAGTGAGGCCAAATGCCGGCAATGGTCCGCAGCAGCGTTGTTTTGCCGCAGCCTGGCGGCCCGCTGATTAGCAGGTGTTCCTGTGGGTGAAGTGTGCAGGAGATGTTTTTTTGTAGAACGTCGCCGGTAGGTGAAAATAAAGTAACATTTTTTAGTTCAAACTGATTTGCTTTTTGCGGGACGGTAGTTCCATCGGCCTTGGCCAGCTTTTCCACAGCCGACATCATATGAATAAAATGGGTAAGCCGGATATGGACGGCTTTCCAGAGAGCCAGCTTATTAAAGTTTTCCACCATATAAGACAACGAGGCGTGAACATACCAATAGGCACCGGAGATTTCAAATAACTGGCCTAACTGTATTTCGTTGGAAAAGTAACGGGGCGACGATACCAGAAAGGCGAACACGATGGATAACTGAGAGTAGGCTACCGACAGCAGGGTAAGATTTTTCGTAGCCTTGGCAATGGCCAGATAATTTTGCGCCAGCCTTTTGAAGTGCCTGGTGAGAGTTACTTGTTCCGCGGCCTCCCCCCTGTAGAGGGCCACGCTTTCGTCATGGCCGCCCAGATGATCCAGGTGACTGCGGAAATCGGCTTCGGCGGTTTGCTGGATTACATTGCGGGAAACCAGCGGAAGGCCGGCCCGGAAAGTAAACCAGGTTCCGGTAAGTGAGTAGAGAAGGGCCAGCCAGAGCAGATAGCCGGGGAGAGCAAACGGAAAAAAGGGTAGTGTCAGCGTACCGGATAATTGCCAAAGGACAGTGGAAAATACGGCCAGTGTAGTCAAGTGGCGCAGCACGTCCACCACAATATCAACCGTGGTATTGATGAAAATACGAATATCTTCACTGATTCGCTGGCCCGGATTGTCAAGGGACGTTTGCAATAGGTTCAGATGATAGTAAGTCCGGTTAGTCAGCCAAAGACGGGTAAATACGTCAGTCAGCCACTGCCGCCAACGGAGCTGAAGCAGCAGCTTGCCGTAAGACTGGTAGCCTGAGGTCAGGATATAGAGGGTCGATATGAGCAGAAACTGCAGCAGTGTCCGGTGAAAGCCGGGGCGGTCATAAGCCTGCAACTGGTTGTAAAAGCCTGCCTGCCAGTTGTTTAAGGCCAGATTGAGGGATACGATGACGACAGTGCAGCCGATAACCAGCAAAGCGAGAAACCAGGCTACGTAGCTTTTGCCGGAAACCCAGTATATAAGAGAAAGTCGCAGCAGATTGTTGGGCGGAACTTTCAAGGAACAGCCTCCTTTTCTGGGAATGGAAATGGCTGATGCAGTTCATTATATGAAACACCGAAAGACAGTATGAGTGTGAGCTGGTGAATGCGGCAGAATGTGATACGGTTAGAATATATTGTATACAACTGTATATATATTGACAAAATTACCCATTCGTGGTAAGTTTTAATTGAAAGTAAAACAAAGAATTATTATCAAATTTCATAGGAAATCAGGTATCCGGCAGTAGGCCGGATTTAAAAGGGAAGTCCGGTGTGATTCCGGCGCTGTCTCGCAACTGTGAAGGAGAGCCATGTTTCTGTAAGCCTTTTACCAAGGAGGAAGATGGCCATGACCCTAAGTCAGGGTACTGCCTGGTTTTAGCATCCGTACAGCCTGCGATGGACAGGTCTGGGATTAAGAACACTTGCAGGCATGGAGATAGCTCTCTGAGTTATAACTTGACGGTAGGCTTATTAAGATGAGCCTTTTCGCCTTAACAGCATGTAGGTTCTTAACCCGGCATTGACAGCAGGCGGCTTTGAAAAAAGTAAAGCGTCAATTGTTCCGCCGGACGGAACGATTGACGCTCTTTTGTTTATCGGCAGGTCGTATAACCAAGGTAACCACTGATTAATTCACACTGTGCAGCTAAGTGGTCCACCAACTCTGAAAATACAATTCCTTTACGGTCTTTTTTCCGCAAGGCATTGTTGTTGTCGACTTACCTATGTTCGATAGGTGCGTCTCCTCCGCCTTGCCTTACGAAAAAATTCCCGCAAACTAATTTGCACTTTCAAAGTTGGCGAACCACTAACGGAGCTTTTTCCGCCTGGCTGCGTCAGCAAAACCTTGCAATAGGGGCCGCTATTCCGGCGGTTTACTTCCTTGCCAGACGAAAAAATCTCTCGCCAGGCCGACAGGTTTATCTAATCATTGGTTGCCTAGCATATCGATGCGCAGGCCGGCATAGGATGAGAAAGTGACGAAAACTATATAGCGTTGGGATAGGTGCCCTACGGGGCTTAATAGGGAAGCCGGTTGAAGGCCGGCGCGGACCCGCCACTGTAATGGGGAGCGAACTTGCAGTATAGTGCCGATCTTAAACTTGATCGTACTGTACTCTGCCACTGGAGCGAACGCTTTGGGAAGGTGCAGGGGAGCGAGGAACCAAAGCCAGGAGAACTGCCTTATCCGACAATCACCGTTAGTGTTGTGGCAAGTTCAAAATAGGAGCTTGTTGCCACACGAAACCCGCGATGGATCGGGGAGGGGATTACGTTTTGGACTAGGCTGCTTTCTGCCTGGTCGGCGTAAGCACACTCCCGTAAAGGGAGTTTTTTTATTTGGTACGCCTGGACCGCTGGACCTGGTAAAGGGTTAGCCGTGTACAAGCTTTGCGATGGCTTTACACAACAGATTGGAGCTTATAGTGAGGCAGTCGCGCAGTACCGCATAGGAAGAAGAAAGTAACACAACTATATAGCGTTGGGATAGGTGCCCTACGGGGCTTAATAGGGAAGCCGGTTGAAGACCGGCGCGGACCCGCCACTGTAATGGGGAGCGACTTGCAGTATAGTGTCGATCTTAAACCTGATCGTACTGTACTCTGCCACTGGAGCGAACGCTTTGGGAAGGCGCAGGGGAGCGAGGAACCAGAGCCAGGAGAACTGCCTTATCCGACAATCACCGTTAGTGTGGACCAGTTCAAAATAGGAACTTGTTGCACACAGAACCCGCGATGGACCGGGGAGGGGATTACGCTTAAAACCAGGGACCGTGTCCGCCTGGTTGGCGTAAGCACACTCCCGTAAAGGGAGTTTTTTTATTTGGCAGGTTGCTTTGTAGCCAAGGCAGGGGTTAGCCGTAGACAAGCCCCGCCGCCGGCTGTACATAACAGATAGAGATTATGGTAAGGAGAGAGTATATGAAAAAAATATCCCCAATGATTTCTCTGGTGGCAGCGGTCTTGCTCCTGGCCGGACTGATTGCGCCGGCCCCGGCTCTGGCCGCTAAGGCCGCCCCGGGACCAAGCGTCGGCTATGTCGACCGGCAGCAGGTTTTTAACAGTTATCCCGGCATTCAGGACCTCCTGCGGCAGATTCAAAGCATGCGGGAGGCGGCGCAAAAAGACTATGACGCCCGGAGCAAAGATCTGTCGCCCGGGGAGCGAAAAGCGCTGAGTGATACCATCGCCCGCGAGGAAGCGCAGCGGGAGGACGCCCTGATGAAACCGGTAGGCGATAAAATCGAGGCGTCGATCAAGGCGGTAGCCGGAGAAAAGGGCTTGCCCGCCATCGTTGATGCAGGAATCATAGTCTATGGCGGAGTTGATATTACCGCCGACGTGATCGCGAAAGTAAAACAATAAGCAACAGCAATGGCCCAATTAAGCCTAACCGTCCTGTCCGGCCGTGATAACGACGCCCGGACAGGCTGCGATAGGAATTCGGATCCAGGGAGGTGAGTTCTTTTCCCATGAGCAGTAAGGAAGAGACCTCAGCGGCCGATAAGCTGTTGGGGGGCGCAAGGTAAGAAAAATAAAAAGGGTGCTCCGCCGACTTTGAAACTGCAAATTAATTTGCGGGGATTTTTTCGTAAGGCAAGGCGGAGAAGGCGCGCCTATCGGACATAGGTAAGCCGACGACAACGAAGCTTTACGGAAAAAGACCCGTGAAGAAATGGCAGCTTCAGAGTTGGTGGAGCACTCGGGAGAGGTGTTTAGTATGTCAAATGTAATTGCGACGTTTTATAATTTTGGAGAAACTGGTGCAAATAAGGGACGTGTTAGACTAATTTCCTCATCAGGTTCTACACCGGCAGTTGTCAGTGGTTCCGGTGTGGATATTACCAATACTGATCCTATCGCGTTTTACTTCAATGGCGGCAGCAGCACCGGGACCAGGGTGTTGCTGGTGCAAAGGCGCTATAATGCAAGCTATGTGCAGATTTTCTGCTATCTCTCAGTCTATGATCCCAGTACCTGGACGCAAACAGTAGCGCCCAATACAGCGGCCTATCAATACAGCGATAGCACAGACCTGCTCAATATCTACAACCTTAACTCCCCCGGCGGGACAGCCAGCGGCACGCTCTATGGCGCCGATTATTCCGCCGGCCGGGTGTTCAAGCTGGTTCATGGCAAAACCGGCGGTACCGAAACCCTGACTCTGGATACCCCGTATTATCAGTTTGCCGCCACAGGCTCCGGGGCTACCGCTTACAGCGTCGATACGGTATTCAATACCGAATCCTCAGTAGATTATGTCTACGCGGTAGCGCAGCAATATGCCGTATCCGGTTCCGGTTCTGACCCGGCTAATTACACGTACTACAACAGTATCATTGTTAAACTGGATGCCGGCACTCTTGCACCGGTTACCGGCGGCGGCCCGTCGGCCACTCTGGCGCCCAATGTGTTCGACCTCCAATATTACGGCGGCAATCTCTATGCAACCGCCCTGGGCGGCGCCCAGTGGTATGGCACCGGCACCTCATACCCGAATACTGTAAAATGGAATTACGCTTCGCGCATCCAAAAGGTGACTACCGGTCTTACCGTCACCGATCTGGTCCGTCCGGCCAATGCCTCGGAGACTGGTAGCACATACAATAACGATAAATTCGATATTCGTGCTTTGGGCCTCGTTTCGGATGGCACTGCGTATATCTTGACTGGTTCCTATTATACGGAATCAGCTTATAATTATTTGTTAAATGGTCGTTTGTGGAAAGTGTCGGCGAGCACTTTGTTTGCGGCAAGTAATGCCTTGATCAGCAGTTTATCTGGTGCCACTGCTATTGAAAGTCTTGCAGATCTTCCGGGCTTCATGTGGGCTTTACTACCTGCAAATGATCTTAGTAAAGTATGGGGAATGCTTGGTGATAATCTCACTATTTATGATGCAACCGGTCTTGTTGGTGATCCCATTGATGCGGCTAACGCATCTGAATGGGTTGATGGTAGTGGTGATCCCATTGGCAGTCCGGCATTCAATGCTATTTCCCTGGCGACGCCTTCCATTAGCAAGCTGAAAGCCGGCGCAGCGCCTGCTTCCATCAAGTCGGTGCGTGGTTTCGTGCATCCATTGCTGGCTTCCCGCGCCGGTATCAAACCGGAAGATTTCGACAAATTTATCAGTGCCCATTTTGCTAAACAATAAGTACCAGCTCTAAATAAGGGGCGGAAAATCCGCCCCTCTTTTTAACTGTTTTAGGAGGAAGAGTTTTGCGGGGGAAATATCGTAAAAAACGCATGGCCAAGGCCCTTAAAGTATGTTCGTTGGCATTTATGCTTCATATTATTTATACCATGCCGGGTTATGCTGCTTTGCAACTTACAGAAATAGCACCAAGTTCTGATGATATTAATATTAATTCAAAATCTTCATATACGATAGGTGCGGGAGATGCTAAAACTACCTATTCCAGTGGTTCGCAGTCACCAGGGGGGAGCTACACAATCCCTATTACTTTGAATTCAGGCAGCACCTGGCGCCCTTTAGATTCAACGAGTAGTTTAAGTGCAACGAATTTAGTTATGAATTCGGGCAGCACGATAGATTTAGCCTATAAGTATAGTGCCGGCAATGATTATACAAAAGACAATGTTCCTACCGGAAGAAAATTTTGGGAGATTACTACAACAGGATCAAGGATGCCGGCACGCACACTAACCATAACGAATGGCAGCTTTGGTGACAATGTAACGTTCCGCCTTAATCTTGGTACTAAAAATTCACAGCTTAAAAGCGACGGGACATACGCAGCTTCCAAAGGCTATAGTGATGCTGTTTATCTTATGAGTCCCACACTGATAGATAAAGATTCGGAAGCAATGGTGAATGTAAACCTAGAATATATATTAAATAAAAACTTTGGAGCAGGTAATACCACCGGTTTTTCCTGGGATACAGTTACTGATACCATGCTCAGGGGAAAGGTAGAGGGCGTTTTTGGTATTTATGACACCAATATAGACAAATTTAATGTTATAGGTACAGCAACGAATCAAGTAGATGGGGCATTAAATAAATATATCATTTCAACCGAGCTAAAGCTTGACGAGGAAGATACTTCAAATGGTACTACCTATAGAGACTACTCCGTCTACTGGACGGCGCAACAACAAGACTTTCTATCCCAAGGCGCCTACTCCGCCGCCAACGCGGCCCTGGCGACACGCAATCTGTGGCGCATTGAAGACGGCCTGTTCTGGAAGCGCGGCGACGACCGGCGGTTTGCCGACAGCAGCATCGTCCGGGATGATTTCAGCGACCGGGAAAGCGTGTGGGCCAATACCTGGCGGGGCAAGTACACCTATGACGGCGTGCAGAACTCCCGCTTCGGTCAGATCTATAACGGCCTCCAGGTCGGCTACGATAAGCTGCGGAACAGGGAACTGCTCGGCGGCAAAGTCTACAACGGACTGTTTTTCAGCAAAATGACCTCCGATGCCGATTTTAGCGCCCAGAATGCCGGCGGCGCCGACTATAACAGCGGTCAAGGTGATCTCGACAGTACCGGTCTTGGCGCCTATGCGCTCTGGGTAGGCAACAAAGGACATTACCTGGACACCATGGTGCGCTGGGGTACGATTAATAATACCTATACCTATACCGACTCCTTTGGCGATAGCTATCAGAAGGATTTCACCGCGAAAACCTACGGACTCGGCGCTCGCTACGGCCTTCGGATGGATAAAGGCAACGGCTGGTACCTGGAACCGGAGGCCGGTCTGTCTTACGGCGTCATGCGCTCCTTTGACTTCCGCCTGAGTAACGGCCTGAAATATGGGCAGGATCAAACGGACATGCTGCTCGGCCGCGCCGGACTGTCTGTCGGCAAACGCTACGGGCAGGGGGAGCATACCGGCGAAGCCTATCTCAAGCTGTCGGCCAACCATGATTTCCTGGACAACGGCAATGCCATGATGTACGCCATGCAGAACAGCTCGAATCCAAGTCTGAATGAAGTTGCTCTGGCCTCACAAAAGGCGGACAATCTGGCCGGCAAGGACACCTGGTACGATGTGACGCTGGGCAGTCATTTCAAGCTGGGCGACAGCCGGGACGGTTGGCTGGAGGTCAATAAATCCTTCGGCGGCCAGGTCAATACCGACTGGCAATTGAACGGCGGCGTTTCCTGGCGCTGGGGCGGCCCGGCGCAGACCGACAAAGCAGTGGACCGGACCTTCCGGAAATCCGGCGGCCTAAATTTGAACCAACCGGCGAACGGTTTGGCGACCGAAGTCAATGCGGAACTTCCTGCACAAGTGGCGCCGACAGCAGCAAATAGCGTGGTTACCACCCACACGTCTCAGGTAGCGCCGGGCAACGAAGGCGCCGCCCCGGACCAACCGGCTTCTGACACTGAAAAAACCGTCGCGGCAGACGGTACGGGCAGCCCGGAAGCAGCCGCTGCGCCGCCGCCGGGCGATACGAAGGAATTTACCTTCGCGCCCTTAGTCGTCGAAGCCGCCCGGCCGGACTGGGAGAAAAAGCTCTCGCCCGGTACGGTGTCCGTCATTGACGTGCCGAAATACAAAGGCGAACAGAAAACTTTGGCCGACCTGCTGCAAACGGTGCCGGGCGTCTATATCGACAAGCTCTCCGGCGGCGGCACCGGCCACTATACGACGGCCCGTATCCGCGGCTCCTCGGCCAGCCAGGTTAATATCTATATCGACGGCGTCCTGGTCAATACCGGCAGCGAGCAGGCGGTCAATCTGGAAAACCTCAACATTGACAACGTGGAGCGCATCGAGGTCTATCGCGGCTATATCCCGGCCCGCTTCGCCGGCGCGGCCATGGGCGGCGCGATCAATATTATAACAAAAAAACCGGATAAAACCGATAGCAAGCTCAGTTATGGCCTGCGTTCCTTCGGCGGCCAGAAGGTTAATCTGGAGACCACGGCGCCGGTAGGCGACGGTAGTCTGCTGTTCGCGGTGAATCATGAAGAGGCCACCGGTGATTTCAAATATCATAAAGTCTTGTCCCAGGATGACGTTACAGGGTGGGAGCCATTGCCTGGTGGCGGTTTTGGAGTCAAATCAACTCTGCCTCTAACCCGCTGGCGTCAGAATAACGGCTATGAAGACAACAATATCCTTGCCAAATGGCAGGACGATAACTGGTTTGTCAAGCTAAACTATGTTAATAACAAAACCCACACGCCGCAGGCAGTCGGCTCCTATTTGGCCGACCTACCGGAACAGTACTGGCCCGCGTCCTTTAGTACGGCGCAAAGGACGATGCGGGACAGTACGGTGGATACGGAAAAAACCGAGCTGTCCTTCGGTCGCCGTCAGCAAACCGGCCAGGTGGAATGGGGCTGGAAGCTGGGTACAATCCATCAGGATAAAGAAGCGCTCTGGATGCGATATGGGAACGGCAACCGGGATTTTGTCCTTGGCGGCAACACCTTCCGCAATGACACCTACAACGCAAGTATTGACGGCACCTGGAAGATGGGCGAGCACCATCTGCTGGAATTCCTGACCACAGCCAGCAAGGAAACGATGAAGGTGAATTTTGACTTTGATCAATATTCCAGCACAGCCTGGAAAAAAAGCTTTGAGCATTTGTTCCTGCCGAAATATAATCTGAGCAACTACTATTTCCAACTGCAGGATACCATGAAGCTGGACGATGCCGGCAGCCTGACCTTTACGCCGCTGGTGCGGGCTCAAAAAGCCGATATCGGCATTGACGTGAAGGACGGCGAAGGCTGGTTGTACAGCTATAACCTGGGCCTGAAGAAAAAACTGAATGACCAGTGGACTACCTGGGCCACCTACGGCACCTATCACCGCCTGCCAAGCTGGTATGAGGTGTTTGGCGACGGGGTCAACCTGGTGTCCAAATGGTATGAATTCAACAGCGCGTCTAAATGGAGCCCGGAAACCTATGCGGAGCACGGCAAAAACTGGGATGTATCCGTTAACCGGACCGGCAAGCTGTTCGGTACGGACAACGACACTACCCTGACCTATTTCCACCGTCAGTCGGAAAACCTGTTAACCACCGTCTTTAATCCCTTGACCGGCGCGACCTGGTATGCCAATTACGGCGCCGGCAACATCCGGGGTGTGGAACTGAGCAATAAGCTGCATTGGCGGCGCTACGATTTTACCCTAAGCGCCACCTGGCAGGATTCGCTGATCACCAAGGGCTATACGCCGTATGCGAATATGAGCAATGCCGCCTGGGAAGGGCAGCCCTTCCCCTGGACGCCGGAGTGGACGTTCAATGCCAGACTGGACTACCGGTTCCCCGGCGATAAGCTCAGCGTCTTCGGTGAATACAACTGGACGGATGATCTTAGCTGGTATAATGGTTCAGGCGAAAGGGCCTATTATGAAGCGCTGGGACTGTTCAATATCGGTATGAAATACAGCTTTGATAAGCAATTCAAACTGATTGCCGGGATCAACGATATTGCCAACAAGGGGCCTGAACAACAGTACTTGTATGAGTCACATTCTGGTAATGGGACATTAGGCAATGTCGCCTATCCACAGCAGGGCCGGACCTACTATATGACGATGGAATACTCATTCTGAGGATGGCTTCGTGCGGCAGCTATGGCTGGCTGCCGCACGGAGTCAATCAACCAAGGAGGGACTAAGGATGGACGCTATACGTAGGCTGTTGATTCTAAAACTGGATTTGCGCGATGAAATGCGGGAAGTGGATACGCTCCGGCAAATCGTTGCGCAGACAGCCGCAGGCTTGGTAAGCGTGCAGGTTGCCGACTGCGAACAGCCGGAGGCTATGATCGCTGCCGTGACTGACGGCAAGCCGGACTGGGTCCATATTGTCGGCCGCAGTGATGACCAACAATTAATTTTTGCCGGCGGCAAGCAAGAAAATCAGAAAATGGACCGTATTCATTTGGTGAGAAATTTGCGGGAAACAGCGCCAACTCTTACATTAATTACGCTGAACAGTAAGCTGGACAACCGGGATTTGGGCAATATGGGGCAGCTTTATGCCATGCTTGGTATGGAACAAGGTTATAATCCTCTGGCTTCCCGTCTGTTTATGCCGCGTTTTTACGCCAATATCTGTTCGGGTCTGCCGCTGGCGTCTGCCGCCAAAGCGGCTATGGAAGCTATGCAGCAGGAAGTGGTGCAGCATGGCGGTATACCGTCCATGTGTTTCAGCCACACCATTGATCCGGAGACCTTTGCATTTTTGCCAAGAGAAACGGTAATGAATTAGTTTGGACGGGCTGCCTGGCAGTCGACGATGGTCGCGAATGCCGGCAACGGAGTGGTGAACAGGCTAGATGCCAGCGGCAGCGTGGCCTATCCGCAGCAAGGCCGGACTTGCCGCATGACCAGGCAGTACTTTTTTTAGCTGGCGGATCATAGGTAAATGAATAAGGAAAGTTGGTAAATTTGCAAATAAAAATGGAAACGCTGCTGCGGCATTTGGCCGGAGCAGCGTTTCCCAATGGTGAGGAGGTATGAAGATGAATGCCAGAATTATTCTGCCTGACAGCCGGGTGGTGGGTACGGGCTGGCTGCCGGCCCTGCCTGATCTACGTGATTACAATGAGGACCATCCCAATCTGCAGCAAACGTTGAAAAAGCTGGGAATGGACCGGGATACTCCTTTGCCGGACCGGGTGGATCTTAGGCAGTGGTGCTTACCTGTCCAGGATCAGGGGGCGCTGGGTGCCTGCACCGCTCATGCGGCGGCAGGCATGGTCGAGTATTTTGAGAATCGTTCCTTTTCCCGGAATATGACCGCTTCCCGTCTGTTTATCTATAAGAATGCCCGAAATCTACAGGGAGTGGCCGGCGACAGTGGCTCCTATATCCGGGATACCATGGGAGCTCTGGCCTTGTGCGGCGTACCGCCGGAAAAATACTGGCCCTACACTGATAAAGTACCTGACTTTGATAAAGAACCGACATCTTTTGTTTATGCGGTGGCTGACAACTATGAAGCGCTGCAGTACTTTTGCCATGATGCCGCCGGGGTTAATCAGGCTCCGGCCGATGTCCTTGGCAGCGTAAAAAAATACCTGGCCGCCGGAATTCCCAGCATGTTTGGTTTCTACGGTTTTGCTTCCTTTGCGGCGTCCGATGTACCCGGCGGCATCCCGGCTCCCGGTCCGGATGAACAGGCTCAGTGGGGGCATGCCGTGGCGGCTTTCGGTTATGATGATACGCTGGCAATGAAAAACACCCAATATAATAAGGAAACTGCCGGAGCCTTGCTGATCCGTAATTCCTGGGGCAGCGCCTGGGGCGATGCCGGCTATGGCTGGCTGCCCTATGAATATGTCTTGAACAAGCTGGCGACAGACTTTTGGTCGCTCTTAAACATGGAATGGATTGCCGCCGATCAATTTGGCCTGTAAAAAGAAACGATGGCAACGGCAGCAGGAGAAAGGGGGAGAGTGTTTTATGAGCCTGATTGACTGGTTCAGCAATTTGTTTGTCAAAGAGTCGAAGCATTATGTATTTGCGCCGGTAACGTCGGACGTGGAACGGATCGAGTTGAAAGAGGGGCAGCATTATCTCCGGCTGCGCCTGACGGAAATGTTTTTAAAGGATGACCGCAAATTATTCCGCAGCTATGTGCCGGTGGTTTCTTCCGTTGTCGAGCTGCAATTCGGCAGCAATGCCGCACAGCAGTTACCCAGTGTAGCCGGACCGCTTTCGCTTAATCTGAATGCAACTTCCTTAGGCAAAGGGGTGGAACTGAATTATGCCTTGACCAACCTGGTGCCTTACCGTGGCGGCACCGTATCCGTCAGCGCGGCCTTGCTGGCTTATGTGAATAAAGACTATTTTCAGCCGTTTATCACACTGGCCAACAGTATTTCCAGCCTGCTGACCAGCGGCCAGTTGTCAACCACCCTTAAAGTAGTCGACAGCGCGGTCAATAGTCTGCAGGACCTCCTGGACGGTGGTGACAAGGACATTCGTCTGGTGTATCATAATGAATATGCCGGTACGGACAGCCTGGGCGGTGTATCGCTGACAAACGGCTATTTTGTTGTAATAAATGCCGATGCCGGGCAATTTGCCACGGAAAAGCTGCTGGTTAAAGCTTCACGGCTTTGCTATGGCGAGGATGCGGCAGCGGCTAAACCGCTTACCGGTTACGACTATATGCTGTTTAGTGTGGAAGCGGCGCTGTACCGGGACGATTTCCGTTATTTTGACGAATACAACAGCTTACTCTATACAGCCATTGAAAAGGGCATGACCGACAGAAGCGAAGGAGACGCCGTCATCCGGGCGGCTATGCTGGCTGTGTTCAAATCGGACGATCTGACCTATGTCGATAAAACGCGGGTCGTGGCGGCTCTGAAACAGGAATATGAAGAGCGGCTTTCGCTGCAGGGAAAACCGGTTGACGGCAAGGAAGAATGGCTGCATAACAGAGCGTTGGCCATCGATCCGGCAGCGGTGGCTGAAAAAATTACGCCGCTATTGGAAACCTACCCGTTGGATGATAAGGTGATAGCTGATCAAGTTGTTATGATGGTTTTCAATAATGCCTTTTTATTCCCGGCTTTGCAGAGTGTGTAAGGGCAGGATAGACCAGGCTACGGTTATCAGTGCCGCTAAGCTACGGAGGAAGTCATGAAGATATATGAGCTATCGAACGGAGATCCGGTTTACCGGCCGGAGAAAAGTATTATCATACGGTTTAAGTGGCCCCGTAAAGTTCTTAGCACTTCTATATATAATGGCGGGTATCGGAACGATTTGACGGCCGTATTTAACTACGATTGTACTGTACCTAACGGAAAGTGTACCTGGCAGGCGGCCAATTATGAGGAATATATGCGTCAGGCCGCTGTCAAGTTTGGGTTGACGCCGGATACCGTTTCCGGTATGGCCACGGCAGCGGCGATGGACAATGTGGCCATCCATACGGCCTGTTACCAGAGCTTGCAGGTTACGGCGCTGGTCACCGGTGGAATTGAGGAGAACGGGGGAAGGGTTGGCGACCCGGCCACGTATTTTGAACCGGCGGAACGAAATACCCTGTATAAGCCGGGTACGATCAATATTTTTTTAGTAATTGATGCGGATATGCCGCCGGCCTCGCTGGTGCGGGCGCTGGTAACCTGTACGGAAGCTAAAACCGCCGCCCTGCAGGAGCTGATGGCCGGCAGCAATTATTCCACCGGTCTGGCAACCGGTTCGGGCACCGATCAGACCATGCTTATTGCCAATCCTCACTCAGCCCTGTATCTGGAAAGCGCGGGAAAGCATGCCAAGCTGGGTGAACTGATCGGCTGTGTGGTTAAGCAGGCCGTAAAGGAAGCGCTGCAGCGGCAGACCGGACTGTCGCCCAAACTGCAATATAGTTCGCTGCGGCGGCTCAAGCGTTTTGGTGTGGGGGAGGAAACCTTGTGGACCCTTTATCGGCAAGAAACCGGTGATGCCGATCAAGTGTGGTTTTTGCAGCGCTTGCGATGTCTGGATACTAATTCCCGGCTGGTAATCTACACTTCACTCTATGTCCATTTACTGGACCAATGGCTTTGGGGGCTGTTAAACCCGGAAGAAGTTCGGCGGACCGGGCAGGAGCTAATCGAACAGGTAAGTTCCCGTATTGGCGTGTATCCACCGCAGATTGGCGGAGAGAATTTGGAAGATTATTTGACAGCCTGGTCTAGCCTGGTGGTAGCTGCGGTGAATAAAACAGAGTCTTGTGACAGCCAACCGGCACCAGTCAGCTTGTTTAATGATTAATTATTGTTGCAGTTACGCTTAACGGTCAGGAGAATAGGGGCTTGCATTAAGCTAATAAGTCCGGCCGACGTGTGGGGAAAACACTATTTAGGTGTATGAGAAATGCATAGGGCCTATTAAATGTATGTATTTTACTGTGATACCATAATAGTATACAGTATTTCATGCCTGGAATATTTGACATCGTTACTATAATGTGCTATTTTTAACACGAAAGTTACAAATAGTACAAATTACATAGGTAAGAGACAGGTGCCCGCTAGGGCTTAATAGGGAAGTCCGGTGTAATGCCGGCGCGGTCCCGCCACTGTAATGAGGAGCAAAGCCAAAAAAATGCCACTGGGACGAAAATCCTGGGAAGGCTTGGCTGAGCGATGATCCAGAGCCAGGAGAACTGCCTGTTTGACAATCACCGTTTGACCCACGAGCGATGGGAAGGGGATTTTAGATGCAGGTCCTTCGTTTTCATCTATTATCCCGGCTATTATATGTGCCGGGATTTTTGATTGAGCGGCCCTATTTTCTAAGTCCTACCCCGCCCGTGGGGAGGACTTATTTTATTGGGGGGAAAACATTGAAAAGAAAAGGAAAACACAGTAAGGCCGTGCTCTGTGCCTTGCTCAGCAGCGCCGTTCTCTGCCAAATCCCGGGATTGTCCTGGGCGGAAGGCGAGGATAATCTGTTTGATTTTGATCCCATCGTGGTAACGGCTACCAAGACACCGGTAAAGCTTTCGGAATCCAACGCTAACATGACCGTAATTACCCGCAAGGATATCGAGGAACAGCATTATGCCGATTTATCGGAAGCCTTACGGAACGTACCTGGCGTAACTATCAACAATTATGGTACCGGTATTGGTCATGAAGCGTCGAATATGCTGCGAATCAACGGTTCCGATAAAATCGTTGTATTGGTTGACGGTGTCAGAGTGGATGCGGCGGGGGTCAATTTTGCCGCTGCCGCTTACAGCGATCTGGATAATGTGGAAAAAATTGAAGTGTTAAAAGGAGCTGCCGCCTCTCTATATGGGGCAAATGCCAAAGGCGGGGTTATTCAGATTATTACGCGAAAAGCGGAGGGAAATAAGAGCACGCTGACCTATACCGGCGGCAGCTATGATAAAGAAAATTATGCTTTTATGAATCAGGGCAAAGCAGGCGATTACAGTTGGGTTGTTACCAGCCAGAAAGATATCATGGGTGATTATAAGGATGCTAACGGCACTACAGTTCCGGAACACCGTAATGCAGAGACCACAACGTTTAAACTGACTAAGGCGATTAATGAAAAGTCGGATATAACCTTTGACTATCAGAAGTATCAGTCGGACTATATGTACTCGGGAACGAATTATTATCTAAACCAGCGTAATCCGGGGAATATGGATAATTACAATTGGAAACTGATTTATAATAATCAATTAACGGACAAGCTGAAAAACCGGCTGACTTTTTATAACGGTGTATATGATAATACGTTCCAATGGAGTAATAATGCAGGTACGTCTATGGAAAAAGTAAAAACTATGCGGCTGCAGGACGAGTTTACTCAAACCCTTGCCGACAACCATACGGTTACCGGTGGTTTTGAGTATTCCCGGGACAAGGTAGTTTCCAAGGGGAATAAGAAGCTCAGCAATTCTGCCTACTATGTTCAGGACGAATGGAATTTGGACCGGCAGTGGAAACTGACGTCCGGTGTCCGTTACGATGACAGCGCCCAATATGGGTCTAATACCTCGCCACATGTGAATTTAGGATATAAAGCTAATGAAGACACGAGCTACTATGTTTCTTACAACAAGTATTTTATCGTTCCGACTCCTGATCAAGTATTTAATAATACTTACGGTAACAATAACCTAAAAGCAGAAAAAGGGGATAATCTGGAATTTGGTGTAAATCACAGGCTAAGTGATACGCTGAGCACCACATTTCATATGTTCAAGAGAAGTTCCAGTAATGCCGTATTTTATGATTATAACTTGTGGAAATACGTTAATTCGGATGAAAAGGTCCATGGGTGGGATATTCAGCTAAACAAACAGGTGACAAAACAATTGAGTACATATGTTGGTTATACCCATACCACTATTGATGCTACTATACAACAGGCGGAAAACGTAGATGGATATGTTCCCAAAGGGTACTGGAATGTCGGAGCGGATTATCGGCAGGAGCGATATGATATACATTTACAGGGGCGTGGTGTAAGTGATAAAACCGGTCCGCAAAATGGTACGGCCTATAGCAACTATTTCCCGGAGAGTACTTATTGGGTATGGGATTTTGCATTGAATTACAAGCTTAGTAAAGATGCAAAGACTTTCCTAAGAGTTAACAACCTGTTTAATAAGTTTTACGCAGAACAGTCTAATGCCAGCAATCGGCCGGGATGGGGTGGTAATCCAGGTGAGTGGTATACCAGCCCTGGCCGCAACTACCAACTCGGAGTTCAATATCAATTCTAATCAACAGAGGGAAGAGAGAAGATGCCTGATGACGGGGATCTTCTCTCGTAATTTAATTTTTGTGAGGAAGTCATGCTGCAACTTGTAAACTTATCCAACTACCAAACCGACTTAGATTTAATCAGCCATAGTGCCACCTGCCTGCGATTGTTTCTGGAACAGAACCAGCTCGACGGTTTGGAGCTTATGCTCTGCGATACCTGGGATAGCCGTATTCACCGGCCCGAATGGGTTTATGGCGTACATTTGCGTTTTTGGCCCTATTGGCTGGATTTTTGGCGGGGCGATACGAAAGCTCTGGCGGAAAACTTTAAAAATGAGGCGGAAATCAAAAGCTGCTATGGTGGTTTAAACCGGGAAGACTGGCTTCAATTGTACCGGGAGAATATCCGAGCTGCCGGACAGACTGGTGCCCGTTATGCGGTGTTTCATGTCAGTCATACCGCAACAAACGAAATATTTGACTGGAACTTCCGGTATAGTGATCGCGAAGTGGTGGAGGCTGCCCGGGAAGTATTGAATAATCTGGTCCAAGAAATACCGGAGCATATGACGCTGCTCCTGGAAAATCTTTGGTGGCCGGGAATGACTCTCACCAACAGGGAGTTGACAGCCCTGCTGTTGGAAGGAGTTGCCCATCCCAGAGTGGGCATTATGCTGGATACCGGGCATTTGATGAATACCAATCCGTCATTGACCACGGAAGAAGAAGGCGTGGCCTATATTATCGACACAGTAAAGGCGCTGGGGAAATATAAGGAACGCATCAAAGGCATTCATCTGCACCGCTCCCTGTCAGGAGAATATGTAAGACAAAGCAGGCAAAAGCTAAAGAAAGAATATACCATGGCGGAAACTATGAGCCATGTTTTACGAATTGATGAACACCTGCCTTTTACCAGCCCGGCAGTTCGGCAGCTCATTCAATATATACAGCCGGAGTATGTGGTACATGAATTTATCCAGACTTCGCTGCAAGACTGGCATGAAAAAATAAACCGACAGCAGCAGGCCTTAGGCGTGTCTTCAAGCTAACGGAATGATCCATGGTACAAAAAGCGCCGTAGGGAGCGTTCCGGATAGTTTGAAGATAAGCCTTAGCGTAAGGAGGTAACCTTTTTGAAACAAAAATGGCTGAGCGTCTTATTGATATGGGGGCTGGCGGTGGCGTTGCTAAGTGGCTGCGGCTATGGTGCCGGGCAACAGCAGCCGGTGGCAGAAGGTTATACGGTGACGGACAGTCAGGGGCACTCTCTGCAGTTAACTCATAAACCGCAGCGTATTGTCTCTCTGACGCTGGGAACTGACGAAATCATCACCGGACTGGTACCGGCGGCCAGGATTGCCGCACTGACCCATTTAGCGGAGGATGCGAGTATCTCGAATATTGTGGAGCAGGCAGCAGAAGTTCCGCATAAAATAAAGGCCGATGCGGAAACGGTGATTGCGCTGAACCCGGATTTGGTTTTGGTGGCAGATTGGCTGCCGGCCGATTTGCCCCAGACGCTGCGTGATGCGGGTATACAGGTATACGTCTATAAAACACCTCACACGATTAAGGAAGTGGAAGACACCATTACTGTCATCGCTCAGGTAGTGGGGGAAGCAGAGCAGGGCAGACAACTGATCAGGATGATGGAGGAGAAGCTGGCCGAGGTCCGGCGAAAACTGAACCCAGTGCAAGCCGGGCAGGAAAAAGTGGTTGCCAAGCTGACGGCGGCCGGGGCAACCGGCGGTAAGGATAGTACCTTTGCCGATATCTGTGAACAGGCCAGAACGGTCAGTGCTGCAGTAAAAGCCGGGCTTGGACCTTATGATATGATGACCAAGGAGCAACTGGTTGCTTCCCGGCCTGATGTGCTGCTGCTGCCTACCTGGGACAATCATGGAAAAACAAATCAGGAGACTTCGCGGTCTGATATTCTGAGCGATCCGGGACTGCAGAGTGTTCCTGCCGTACAAACAGACAGGCTGGAAGCCGTTCCCGAACGGTATCTCAGTTGTACCTCCCAGTATATTGTATTTGGCGTTGAGGGAGTGGCCAAAGCGGCTTATCCGGATTATATGAAGACCAAGTGAGGCTGATTAATGAACATATTGCATAAATTAAGAGGCAGGTTCCTACTTTTTGCCGTGCTGTCTGTCGCCTTGCTGGGCACGGTAGGCTGGTCATTGATGACCGGACAGGTGACGGTGCCGGTTGATAACGTACTGACGATTGCCGGGCAGCAACTGGCGCTTCCTGTCGGGCAGGCTGCCGTGCCTACGGCGGAGCAGACAGCCGTTATTTGGCATATCCGGCTGCCGCGGGCCCTGGTGGGAATCTTGGCTGGTGCCGCTTTGGCGGTGTCCGGTGCTGTTTTACAGGGCGTTTTTAATAACCCCCTCGCCGATCCGGGGATTATCGGTGTTTCCAGCGGGGCTGCTTTGGGGGCGGTGAGTGCCATTGCGCTGGATTTAACTTCAGTAAGCATCTTTTATATGCCTGTATGTGCTTTACTGGGCGCTGTCCTGGCTGTCGGGCTTATTGTGCTGTTGGCGCTGCGGCAGGGAAAGCTGTCACCGTCCATGCTGCTCCTGGGCGGGGTGGCTGTCAGTATGCTGCTGGGAGCCGTGACGTCGGCGATATTGACGGTACTCAATGAACAGCGGGTCAGAGAGTTTTTGTTCTGGCTGGTTGGAGGGCTGGATTACCGTCGCTGGGAGCATGTTTATATGGCTGCCGGGCCGGTGTTGCTGGGTATTATCATCTTATGTTGTATGGCGCGACAGTTAAACGTTCTGATTTTAGGGGAACAGGAAGCCCGGGCGGTGGGAATGCCTGTGGCCAGGCTGCGCCTGACTTTCTTACTGCTGTCCTCGGTGACTACGGCCGCCGCTGTATGTGTAACCGGCACGATTGGGTTTGTCGGTCTTTTGGTACCCCATGTGATGCGGCTGCTGGCGGGACCGGAGCACCGTGTGCTTTTGCCGGCCTGCGCACTGGCCGGAGGCTTATTTCTTGTGTTTTGTGACACCTTGGGCAGGGTTATTGTGTCATCCTTGGAAATTCGGGTAGGGATTATGACTGCTTTGGTCGGTGCGCCTTATTTTTTGTATTTGCTATATAAGGCGCAACAAAAAGGAGGGCTGTCATGATGCGCGAGACGGCTACAATCATTGATGCCCGCCGTATCCGGGTGGGATACGGCCCAAAGACGGTAATCAACGACGTAGCGCTTAAGGCAGGCCCTGGCGAGCTTATTGGCATCCTTGGTCCCAACGGGTCGGGCAAAAGTACGCTGCTAAAGAGTCTGTGTGGTCTGCTGCCCTACAGTAAGGGTGAGGTATTCTTATTTGGCAGGCTGCTGCTGTCGATGAGCGAGCGGGAAAGAGCCCGCCAGGTGGCTTATATGCAGCAGGAAGTACAGGTTTCCTTCGGGATAACGGCTCTGGATGCCGTGTTGACCGGCCGCTATCCTTATCTGCGCTGGTGGCAGAATGAAAGCCCGGACGACTACGCGATTGCCCGGCAATATATGTCCTTTACCGGCGTGGCCGACCTTGTTCAGCGACCGTTACAGGAGTTGTCAGGGGGAGAACGGCAGCGGGTTATGCTGGCGAAAGCACTGGCTCAGGAAACGCCGCTGCTGTTTCTTGACGAACCGACCGCCAGTCTCGATCTTTCTTATCAGGAGGAAATATTCCGTTATTGCCAGCAAATTTGCCAGGAGGGCAAGACAGTACTTATCGTCGTTCATGACATCCGGCTGGCGGCTAAATTCTGTTCCCGGCTGATTCTGCTGTCGGCAGGCGGGATACTGGCCGACGGACCTCCTTCCAAAGTGGTAACACCGGAGCATTTATATCAGGCTTTTGGACTGCACTCAAGCGTATATGAGAACTATACCAGCGGCCAATTGGATATTCATACCTATGACAGACGAAGTGCCGGACAACCTGGTAAGATGGTACACGTAATTGGCGGTGGCGGTACGGTTGGCGCCGTTATACGGACGCTAAGGGAAAACGCCTATCCGGTAAGCTGCGGCGTGCTGCGCCAGGGAGATATGGACACTGCTGTGGCTAGGGCCTTTGGTGCCGATAATCTGGTAAGTCAGGCTTTTGGTCCTATCGGGCGGGAAATGGGAGAGCGGAACCGGCAGAAAATAGCACAGGCCCACTATACCATCCTGGGGAATCTTTATTTTAGTCAGGAAAACCTGGATAATCTAAAGGCTGCCTTTACAGCTGGCCGGCTGATTATTGTGGAAGACAGCCCGGTTGACAACCGTGACGGCACAGCCGGGGAAGCAGCCCTATTATACCGTCAGTTAACTGCCAGACCGGAGACTACGGTTATGAAGCTGGACGAATTGCTGCGGGCTGTTGAAAAAAGAAGTTTATAGTATCTTGTACTATAAAGAAAGCAGGGACTTATTTATGAAGGAAAATCAGATCGTTCCCAGGCAGTTGCCGGAAAAGCTGGCCGGTGCCGTTTCATTTTTTACCGGGTTTACCGATACGGCTGTGCTGGTTAGTGTTGATCAAATAGATAGAGGTTTCTGCTTTATTCACTCTGCACCTGGATGGTATCAAGAGGTGGAAGAAGCTCAAGCCGGACGGGCTGAAAAAAGTTTCGCTGTTTTGCAGGAAATAAAAGATAGCAGCCAATTCGCCGCCTTTTTAACTGATAAACAGGGAGAAACGTTAGCGGACTATCTTAGCGGGACCGGAACAAACTGTCCGGGGCTCACTTTGCAAGAAAACTGGCGGGACGGTGATTTTGCCGAAGGATATTGCGCGGCGGCAGCGGCTTATTTTTCTGCCGTTGAACTGCGGTCGCGCAGCATGGTCATTCCCTGTTCGCTAAATCTGCTAGGCGTGTCCGACGGGTACTACAACGGAAAAAATGATGTAAACGAGTTAAAACGTATACTGGAGCTGGCCGGCTATCAAATACTGGCTTGCCCTGGCGCCGGCAGTACCTGGCAGGAAATTTCCGTTATGACGCAGGCCGAAATGAATCTGGTGGTACATCCCGAATTAGGCTTGGCTTTGGCCAAACAATTGCAAACAGAGTATGGCATTCCTTACTTGTCGCTGCCGCTTTTGCCTTACGGTGTCGAAGGGTCGCTGGGGTGGCTTCGGGCTATTGGCCAGGTTATGTGGATGGGTGAGCGAAGTCATCAGGCAGTCGGGAAGGAAGCCAATGCGGTCTGGCGAACAATGCGCCAACAGGTGAAGCGCTGGGAAAAGAACTGGGGCAGCCTGTATTTTCCGAGCGGTCTGATCAGTGCTCCCGGCTTGGTCGGCGAAGCGGTAGCCAGTGCCTTGCGAACCGAATGGGGTAAGGTTGGTTCGTTAATGGTGCTGCAGCAAACAGGAAGGGCCAATGTCTGGAAAACCGCCGAGGAGCCTTCACTGGCTTTTTCTGGAGCCTGGTTAGCCGGTCGTCTGAATAAACTGGAAAACGGTTTTTTGCTGGCCAGTAGCTATGAAGAAGCCTTGGCACAGCAGCGCGGCGTCAGCCTGGCCTGCTGTCAAACGATTGCCCGGCCGGTATTTGATGAGGAAGAAGCGCCCCGGCAGCCCTTTATGGGATTAAGGGGAGCCGCTTATTGGGTAAAGAATCTTTGGCAGCAATATATGGACAGCGGCGGCCATTCCTCGGCCGGTAAGAAAAAACAATATGTTATGTAATAAATGGAGAAGGGAGAGAGTGTCATGGAATCTATCAGAGAGAGTCTGCTGCTGTTTCAGAAAGGCGGACCGGTTATGTATTTGCTGTTATTGTGCTCTTTGACTGTTATCGGAATTGCTGTGGAGCGGTTTTTATTCTACCGGGCGGTAGCGGATAAGCCGGAACGGTTTACCCGGGACTTTCAAAGAGTGCTGCAAACAGGTGAGGTAAGTGATGCTCTTCGTTTGTGCCGGGAAAATGGCGGCTTTGTAGCGCGGTTGGCCGAAAAAGGATTACAGTGCGAGCAAGGCAAGAGCCGGCATCTGGAAAGTGTCCTGGAGGGAGAAGCATCCCTGCTGGCCAATCAACTGCGCAAGCATTTGCGCCTTTTGGATACCATTGTAACGATTGCCCCGCTATTGGGCTTGCTGGGAACGGTAATCGGCATGATCGGTTCGTTCAGTGTTCTTAATATTAAAAACGGCCAGCCGCTGGCCATTACCGGTGGTGTGGGCGAGGCACTGGTTGCCACGGCCACCGGGCTTTGCGTAGCTACCGTGGCGATGCTGGCATACAGTTATTTTAACCATCGTCTGGACGGAATTGTGACGGCCATGGAAGAGATTTGCCTGCTGGTGCTGGAAAGGAACCGGGATTATGAAGCTTCGTAATCTTCGCAGTGAAAGCCAGCCTAAGTTGATGATTATTCCCATGATTGATATTATCTTTTTTCTTTTAGTATTTTTTATGATGAGCACCTTATATATGGTTGAGCAGCGCAGCCTGCCTGTCGCTTTGCCGCAGGCGGCAACGGCAACGGCTGATACCGGCGAGAAGGTGATTGTAACCGTAACTGAAAATGGACAGATTCAGTTCGGTGAAGAAGCGATCCCGCTGGAATTGCTGCAGCAGCGGATAAAACAGGAAATCGTCCGCCGGCAGGGAAATATGGTTATTCTATTGCAGGCCGACCGAAATCTACCCTATGGTCAAGTGATCGCTGTTTTGGATACGCTGAAAAGTGGCGGGGCACAGCGTGTGGTGGTGGCTGTGGAAAAAGCCGGAGCAGGGGGATGAGGTCAGTGTATACATTAACCCGGGGACGGAAGGCTGCGCTTGTGTCTTTGCTGTTCCATGGCCTGGTGATTGCCGTGTTTAGCTGGCTGTTTCCCCTGACTCAGGTAAAGGAAGTTGAACCGGAGCCTTATCTGGAATTAGAACTGGCTGAGGATGGGGGCGGTGGCGGAGGAGGCATGGCGCTGGGGTCGCTGGATCAAATGACCGATAACAACGATGAGTTTTCGCCGGATGAAAGCCGTGATAATGAAGCTTACCAAGCCAATTTATCTAACCCATTACCGCAAAAAGTGACGAGAAAAGTTCATCTGATGAGCGGAGTAAGTGGCAGCCAGGGGTATTCCGCCGGTAATAGCAGTGGCGGTGGAACTGGCGGCGGCATTGGAACTGGCACGGAGTCCGGCCAGGGCAGCCAGTCAGGCAGCGGTGCAGGCAGCAGCAACGGGGCCGGTCAGGGCTCCGGTTCTGCCGTGCCGGGAGGGATTATTCCACCCAGCATCGTTTCTTCACCCGAGCCGTCCTACCCAATGACGGCTCGCGAGGAAGGACGGCAAGGCACAGTGAGGGTGCGGATTCAAATTTTAACCGACGGTTTGCCGGGAACGGTAGAAGTGGCGGTTTCCAGCGGCTACACCGATTTGGATGCGGCGGCAGTGGCCGGGGTGAAAAAATGGCGCTTTACTCCGGCAAAGTATCGCAGCACCGGGCAGGCTTTTGTGAGTTATCCAACGCGCGATGTCGTATTTAATTTGCGCAAATAGAGTTACACGCCAATTTAAATTATATTCTGTGCTATAATGAAAAAGTAAGTGTCAAAAACAGATTGAGGTAACAGTATGAATATGAACAACAAGGGTTTAGTTATTGTGCATACAGGGAATGGCAAGGGCAAGACGACTGCTGCCTTAGGGATGGCATTGCGGGCCTGGGGACAGGGAATGCGGGTGCTCATCCTGCAATTTATAAAAGGCGGCTGGGAGTATGGCGAATTAAAGGCAGCGGAAAAGCTGGGCCCTAATCTGGTGATCCGGCAGATGGGCGAGGGCTTTGTCCGAGGTTCGTCGGAAAGCATGATGGAAGAACATAAACAGGCGGCGGCTGAAGCGATGCAGGCGGCAGGCGAGGAATTGGCTTCCGGTCGATGGGATATGGTGGTTTTGGACGAGATTAACTATGCTATCGGTATGGACCTGATCAGCGAAGAAGCGGCTCTGCAACTGATTTCTCATAAACCGGACCTGGTACACGTAGTATTGACCGGCCGCAATGCCCGGCCGAAAATTATTGAGACGGCCGATTTGGTTACCGAAATGAAAGAAGTAAAGCATCCTTATAAGGCGGGTATCAAGGCGCAAAAAGGGGTGGAGTTTTAGCCGGTTCGATTGACCTATTCCCAAGAAATGTGGTACTATAAAGCTGTTTGCAACTACATACCGATGAAACAGGTGCCCGTAGTGCTCTACCAACCTTGAAAGCAGAAATTGCTGACGGCCAAAATTTCGTCCCGCCATTATTTTTCAGTTCCAAAGTTGGCAGAGCACTAGGGCTTAATAGGGAAGTCCGGTTTTATTCCGGCGCGGTCCCGCCACTGTAATGGGGAGCAACCTCAAAATATGCCACTGGAACTATGGTTCTGGGAAGGTTGAGGGCGTGATGAACCAGAGCCAGGAGAACTGCCTGTTTGACAGTCACCGTTTTTACCTACGAGCGATGGGGAAGGGGATTATACACGAGATGTGCGTGTTCCCGGCTGATTTAGGCCGGTTTTTATTTTTTAACAAAGAAAGCAGGAGATAGGCATGGCAGGTATATTTTATGGTATTGGCGTGGGCCCGGGAGATCCTGAATTACTAACCTTAAAGGCAGTTTCCGTCATCCGGGAGGCAGATGTTATTATTGCGCCGAAGACGGAAAAAAAAGAGGACAGTGTGGCCCTTTCCATCGCTGCCCCATATGTAAAAGAAAATGTGCAAATTGTAAAACTGGTATTTCCGATGGTATCGGACAGTGATACCCTGTCTGAAGCGTGGGAGTACAACAAAAATGTGATTGTCGATTTGTTGAAAGCCGGGAAAAAGGTGATTTTTCTTACCTTGGGTGATCCGATGTTTTATAGTACTTATATTTATGTGTTCCGCTTACTGGAGAATTGTGGCTATCCGATTGAGACTATACCCGGCGTGCCGGCCTTTTGCGCTATCGGTAGTAAACTTGGCTATCCGCTGGTGGAAGGCAATGATATCTTAAGCATTATTCCGGCAACGGCTTCGCCGGATAAGGTGGACAAGGCTTTGTCCGTAACGGATAATGTGGTGCTTATGAAAGTATATAAGAATGTAAACGACATAGTTGATAAACTGCACCAACATAATTTATCCGGCCAGGCAGTGATGATCAGCCGCTGTGGTTTGCCGGAGGAAGAGGTTATTTGTGATCTGGACAGTCTGAAAGGCAGAAAGATAAACTATCTGTCCACCATCCTGTCGCGCCGGGGGTAAGCGGACCCAACAATAAGTGAGGTGTTTACATTGAAAACGAAAATGCCTGTTTGGCGGATGTTTACGGTATTTATCCTGTTGGCAGTCCTGCTGGCCGGCTGTGGCAAAGCGCCGGCGGCTAGTCAGGACAGTTCCGGCGGTAAAGCTTTTCTGACCATCAAGGACGATAGTGGCCGGGACGTAGTGCTGGAGCATAAACCGGAAAAAATTGTGGTGCTGTCACCTTCTTTTCTTGATGTATTGTATGCCGTAGGCGGCAAGGCTGTGGGGCGGCCCAGTTCCAAGAATGGGGACATCCCGGCCGCTGCCCAGCAGGTAACCGAAATAGGTTATGTCTATAACATCAACATGGAACAGGTTGCGGCGTTGCAGCCCGATCTGGTCATTGCCTATCAGGGCATTCATGAAAAACTCATTCCTCTGTTGGAAAGCAACCATATTCCATATATTATGGTAAGGTTGAAAACCTACCAGGACATTCTGGACAAGCTGAAATTATTCGGGGCTATTGCCGGAACGCCGCAAAAGGGCGAAGAAGTTGCCGCCCAAATGGACGGGCGGGTACAGAAGCTGCTGGGCAGCCTGCCTAAACAGCCGGTCAAAGTGGCTATTTTACATACTACTGCCAAATCGGTTACGGTGGAACTGGAAAATAGTATTGCCGGTAATGTGGCTAAGGAACTTAAATTGACCAATATTGCAGCCGGAACGATGGCGGGAGCCGACCCCGATTCCGCTCCGTTTAGTCTGGAAAAGCTGGTGGAAGCCAATCCTGATATGATCATGGTGACCACCATGGGTCAGACGGCGGAGATTGAAAAAAGAATGCGTGCCGATGTGGAGAGCAATCCGGCCTGGGCAGGCCTGACGGCGGTTAAACAACACAAGGTGTATTATTTACCCCAGGAACTGTTCCTGCTGCATCCGGGTCTTAAATATCCGGAAGCCATTGAGTATATGGCAAAACTTGCTTATCCAGGGGCGGTACAGAATGGACAGTAGGGAAGTCATTTCTCTGGGTAAAGACGAACGATTTAGCAGGTCCAGGCAAGCCAAGCGTTTTTTTCTGCTTGGCTTGTTGGTCGTTATTGCCCTTGGCGGAGCTTTGCTCAGCATTGTCAAGGGAGCCGTATATATCAGCCCGGCCGGGGTATGGCGCACGCTTGTCAATCAAGGAACGGATGCTTACAGTCAGGTCATTTGGAACATCAGGCTGCCCCGCACTATTGTGGGAGCCTTGGTAGGCTGTAATCTGGCGGTGGCAGGGGCAATTTTGCAGGCCGTTATGCGCAACCCGCTGGCTGATCCTCATATTATCGGGATTTCCGCCGGTGCCGGGTTGGCCGGAGTGGCCGTTATGATTCTCTATCCTGAGCTGGAAGCGCTGATTACGCCGGGCGCCTTTATCGGGGCTATGCTGGCTGCTGCCGCCATCTACAGCCTGGCCTGGAAGGGCGGTATCCGGCCGGTGCGGATGATCTTAGCCGGGGTGGCGGTTTCTGCCTTTTTAGGGTCAGGTATTTCCGCCTTGATGATTTTTTACAGTGACCGGGTGCATGGGGCGCTCATGTGGATGGTGGGAGGCTTATCGGCCCGCAGTTGGCCCCATGTGGCCGTTATCTGGCCTTATACGGTGTTGGGCAGCCTGTTGGCCTATCTGGGGGCCGCCCGCCTGAATCTGCTGCAGTTGGGCGACGATACGGCCCGTGGCCTCGGACTGGATGTGGAAGTGACCCGTACCGTCATGACAGCGGTGGCCGCACTGCTGGCTGCCAGCGCCGTCAGTGTCGCCGGCTTGCTCGGCTTTGTCGGACTTATCGTACCTCATGCAGCCAGGCTGCTGA
This sequence comes from Propionispora hippei DSM 15287, assembly GCF_900141835.1. Taxonomy (NCBI): domain Bacteria; kingdom Bacillati; phylum Bacillota; class Negativicutes; order Selenomonadales; family Sporomusaceae; genus Propionispora; species Propionispora hippei. The sequence continues at coordinate 42,906 of NZ_FQZD01000030.1, forward strand.
TCGGTTCGGATTACCGCTTTTTATTGCCCGCATCGGCTTTGCTGGGTATGGGGGTGGTTATGCTGAGCGATACCCTGGCCCGGATCATGCTGGCACCGGTGGAGCTTCCGGTGGGCATTATCATGGCTTTCGCCGGCGCCCCCTTTTTTCTTTACCTGTTAAGGAGGGAAATGTAGATGGGCATATTGGCCGCCGATGCCGTCACAGTGCGGCTTGGTGCGAAAAATATATTGAAACAGGTCAGTGTCACGCTGCCGGCCGGTAAGGTCACAGCCATCATCGGACCTAACGGTTCCGGTAAAAGCACGCTGCTCAAGGCATTTTCCAAGAATCTGCCCCTGGCTCAGGGGGCAATATATTTTAAGGGCAGGGATATTGCCGCCCTGTCCCATAGCGAGCTGGCCCGCAGTCTGGCCATATTGCCGCAGTCGCCCCAGTCACCGCCGGATATCACTGTCCGTGATCTGGTGGAGCATGGCCGCTTTCCGCATCGTCGCTGGTGGCAGGGCGGCTCGGCTGAGGACAGGGCGGTTGTGGAGCAGTCGCTGGCGGAAACAGGGATGATAATGTTTGCCGACCGGCTGCTTAGCACCTTGTCCGGCGGTGAGCGTCAGCGCGCCTGGATTGCCATGGCCCTGGCCCAGCGTCCGGAGGTGCTGCTCCTGGATGAGCCGACCACTTATCTGGATATTTGCCACCAGATTGAGGTGCTGGAACTGGTGTCCGGCCTGAATCAAAACAGTGCTATGACGGTTGTTATGGTCCTGCACGATATCAACCAGGCTGTACGGTACGCCGACTTTGCCGTTGTACTGCAAGAGGGGCAGATTTTGAGTGCCGGGCCGGCGTCGGCAACGGTCACAGCCGGCGTGCTGCGGGAAGTGTTTCGGGTGGAAGCCGAAGTTCTGCGGGATACCGGACGGCGCCCTTTGTTTGTTATGCAGGGCGTGTCAAAACAGAAAGAGGCTGGGGAAAGTAAGGTGGACACAACTACATGATAGAACTGAAAGAATTGGTCAAACGATTTGGTGACAGGACGGTCATTGATCGCCTGACCGTTACCATTCAAAAAGGAGAGACCTTTGGTCTCTTAGGCCCTAACGGTGCGGGAAAAACGACGACCATCCGCATTTTGACCATGCTGACCAGAGCTACCGCCGGAAGCGTACGGATTGCCGGGTTTTCCCTGCCGGAGGACGAACAAAAAATAAAGTCGCTGATCGGTGTAGTGCCGCAGTTTTTCAATTTGGACAACGAGCTTACAGCCGAGGAAAATCTTGAACTGCACGGCAGACTGCACCATATGGACAAGGCTGAACGGCGGCAAAGGATTACAAGCCTGCTGGAATATGTGGAGCTGGACGATCGGGCCAAGGATCCGGTCGGTAAGTTTTCCGGCGGGATGAAGCGACGCCTGATGATCGCCCGCGCCTTGCTGCACCGGCCGCAGGTACTGTTCTTGGATGAACCGACAGTAGGTCTGGACCCGCAGGTAAGGCGCCGGTTATGGGATTTAATCCGGCGGATGAATGAAGAGGGAATTACCGTGCTGCTGACCACCCATTATATTGAGGAGGCCGAGCATTTATGCAGCCGGGTAGCCATTGTCGATAAAGGGAGGCTCATTGCTTTGGATAGCCCCAAGGAACTGTGCCACCGGGTTGGGCAGTTTGTTGTGGAATGGACGGAAGCCGATGCGCTGCGGACGCAGTTCTTTGCCAGTCGTGAAGCGGCGGCCCAGTTCGTCGGGACCTTGTCCTGTGCGGCGGCTATCAGGCATTCTAATTTGGAGGATGTGTTTGTTGAGCTGACCGGAAGGAAGGTGACCGGCTGATGCTTGTCGATATTTGGACGGTATTTTGGCGTGACTGGATTGTTCTGCGGCGGCGTCTGGGCCGTTACATTTTTGCCCGGATGATATCACCCATGCTGTATTTGGTTGCCTTTGGCTGGGGAGTGGGGCGTAACATTCCGGTTGGGCAAACCAATTATCTTGATTATATCGTACCGGGCATTATTGCCCTAAACTCTATGACAATCAGTTTCAATGCGGTCGGTTCGCCGCTCAATATGAGCCGGCTGTACCATAAGACCCTGGAAGAGTATTTGATTGCACCGATCGGAGCAGCTTCGTTTGTTACGGGAAAAATTCTGTCCGGGGTGTTGCGGGGCCTGATTTCCTCGGCGGTGATTATTTTTTTGTCGTATGTATTTGGGGCTAAATTTGCTATAAGCGGTTGGTTCCTTTTAGTATTGGTATTGAACTGTGCGCTGTTTGCCGCGCTCGGTTTTGTGGCGGCCATGTTGCTCAATTCCCACGAGGATATGAGCAACTTCGGGACTTATGTGCTGTTGCCCATGTCGTTTCTTTGTGCCACCTTTTTTTCGACCGCTCATTTCCCTGACTGGATTCGCTGGCTGATTGAGCTGTTGCCGCTGACTCACACCAGCCAGGTTTTGCGCGGGATCGCCGGCGGGCATGCTATTGCCTGGGAGTCGCTGCTGGTATTGATCTTCTATTTTCTGTTGTTTTTTGGGGTTAGTGTGTGGCAGATCAGGAAATTCAGAGAATAGATTTTGCAGATAAAAATTATGGGGATTTTTTCGTAAGGCAAGGCCGCAGCGGCGCTCCTGGCGAGCACAGATAAGCCGGCAGTAATGAAGACTTGTAGAAAAGTAGCCTTAATTTGGATAATTTGCAGGTACGTTCTAATGTTTGTTTACTAATATAAAAGGCCGAAGGTTTGTTTACCATCCGGTAAGCAGACCTTCGGCCTTTGCCATTTCAGTGATTTGAGATCCTTACCGGGATTTTTGTACGCCTGGCAGTTTGCCGGAAGCGCAGCTTTGTTTGCCAGAAAGGAATTGACAAGATCGACCAGTTATGCTATTATTGATAACGGTTATCATTATCAAATTATTATTAACTAGACAATATGCACAATGCTAGGGCACAGGCAAGAAATTATAAGCCTGCAAAGTAAATGTCAAGAGAAGAATTGAGAAAACAGTGCGAGTAAAAATACGCAATGCAAACAAGCCACCGCAAAAAGCGCT
>NZ_FQZD01000031.1 GCF_900141835.1 Propionispora hippei DSM 15287
AAAGAGTGGGTTCGGCAAAACCGGCTTACGAAGTCAGGAAAAATGCTATATAGGAAGAGAAGTCAAACCATTGAGCGGAGTTTTGCAGACGCTAAGCAACTGCACGGACTTCGCTATTGCCGGTTTAGGGGTAGAGAGCATGTACAAGAGCAGGCGTTACTAACGGCTGCTTGTCAAAACATGAAAAAGATTGCCAATCACCTCGCCAGACTGGCGTAGGTATCGGCAATCTTTTCTTTTTGAGTCTACTTAGTGATGGTTTTCCTTTTGTTTTGTCTAATAGAAACCCCCATGGCTTAGATCTTTCCCAAACCATGGGGTTCTTCAACAGCCTGAAGCAGCCTGCCGGCTGCTTGTTTGTTGTTAAAACAGACTTATCTGGTTGTCTTAAGCTGATTGTACTGGGCAAGAATACCGGAGAACAGCGCCGTACCTGCAGCAACTCCCGTATAGTGCTCAATGGCCTTTTCAATTCCCTTGTCCCGGATAAAACCCTGCACTTCGACAGCTTCCGGATCCTCCTGATAATCAAACAGCAGCGCGGCGGCAATAACGGTTGCCAGCCCGACCGGTTCAAACTCATAGGCTGCTGCCTGTGTGGCCGGACTTACCAGACGGTCGGCCGGCGACAGCTTGCGAACCGGTGACCGGCCCACCCGGGTCACCTCATCGCTGATATACGGATTGGTAAAGCGTTTTAAAATTTTATTGATATAGGCTTCATGCTTCTCCCGGTCAAAGCCGTATTTGGCGACCAGGACAGCACCGGTTTCGTGCAGCACTTTCTGGGTCGTGGCCACAATGTCCGGGTTTTTCATGGCCTGGTCAATGCTGGGCAATCCCTGCAGATAGCCAAGATAGGCTACCGTGGCATGACCGGTATTGACAGTAAACAGCTTACGCTCAATAAAAGGCTTGAGGTCATCCACATAGGTTACCCCGTCAATCGCCGGGATAGCGCCGACGATCTGAGATTTATTGACCACCCATTCATAAAAAGGTTCGACTGTAACCAACAGCTTGTCGTCATTTTTCTGCAACGGAACAATCCGGTCAACCGCGGCATCAGGAAAACCGATAACCTTATCGGCCTGCGCCTTGTCGGCGTCGCTCAAAGCAGCATAGACAAAGGATCGCAGTGCCGAGCTGCCGCCAATCATGTTCTCGCAGGCGATGACATTGAGCGGTTCCCCGCCTTGCTGCAGCCGGAGTGAAATGCCCTTGGCAATGACGGGAGCAATAAATTTTAAGATATTGGGACCAATGGCGGTGGTAACCAGATCGGCTTTGGCAATCTCCCGGGCTACCGCGTCTTCATCTTTGCCGTTGACCGCCCGGACCGAGGTCACAGTAAAAGCCGTTTTTTCCTCAGCGGCCAGCACTACCGTATATTCTTTGCGGTTATTGATTTCTTCCACCAGTTCCTGATTGACATCAACAAAGCAAATTTCATATCCTGCCTGATGCAATAACTGTCCGATGAAACCCCGTCCAATATTGCCGGCACCATAGTGAACTGCCAGCATATTACATACCCCTTTCAAAAATATCGATAATCTCTTCGGCGCTCTTAGCCGCTACCAGTTTCTTTACGTTTTCTTCCTCAGCACAGACCAAAGCGATATTGGAGAGAATCTCCAGATGTTCATCGCCCACACCAGCAATGCCGATTAAAAGATAGGCCTTATTGCCTTCCCCGAAGTCAACGCCTTGCGGTACCTGGACAACCGAAATTCCCGAGGATTTTATAAACGGTTTAGCCTCGTTGGTGCCGTGCGGAATAGCTACGCCATTGCCGATATAGGTGGTGATCAGCTCTTCCCGCTCATACATTTTAGTAATATAATCCGGCGCCACATGCCCGTTATCAACCAAAAGCTGGCCGGCCAGGGCAATCGCTTCCCGTTTGTCGGCAACACTGGCATTCAATTTAATTTTATTTTTTCCGATTAATGCTTGACTCATCATTATCTCTCCTTTTTTATCTTTGCTAATACATATTTATATAGATGGGTTGTAAAAAACGCGATAATGCGTTGCTGATTGCCGGACTCCAGGATAGGAGCCAGTTCGTCCTCAATGAGCAATGAGCTGACTTCGCTCAGCACTTCCAACCCTTCCTTGCTGATCCGGGCCGGGGCCAACAGGAGTAAAATCCGGTCGACATCCAGGTATTTCTTATCCATGCCTTTAATGAGCAGCGGATTATCCAGAAGATATAGCCGTGCCGCCGGCCGCAGCACCGCTTCGGTTTTAGCGTGGAACAATGCCAGCCGCATATTGGGAATACCCAGGCCCCCCAGTCTTTGTCTTTCCAACAGCTTTTCAATGACCTCTTCTTTATCGCGGATGACCTGCAACTGCTCCAATTTCCGGCAAATAGCCTCCAGGACCTCTTCTATATGCATGTTTTGATTCAACACGGTATCAAAACGAAAGTTTTCAATAATCGATAAGGTATGACCAATATAAGCCTGCCAGCCTCTCAAATCGCTCAGCACTTCCTCAGTGTTCAGCACATTCGAAGCATCCGGCTGCCAGGGACCTTTTCTGATACCTTTCAGAAAAACATTGATATTGTGAACATCCTCCTTGGTTAGCAAGGGCGTAACCAATACATAATCATCGCGCTGCAGCGACAGGGGAACCGTCGAAATAATCAAGTCATACTCGGTTTCCGGAATTTTATTAATATCAAACAAGGATATATTTTTCGCCAGACCGATATAGGGTAATTCCTTCTCAATCCGGCTGGCCAGTATCTTGGAGGAACCGATGCCGCTGGAGCACACAACCAGGGCCCGGAATTTCTGGTTAAACTGCCCCATTCGTTCCAGCGAAGCGCCAATATGCATCACCAGATAGCCAATTTCCTCCTCAGGCACCGTCAGTTCGTCAAAAACCTCGGCCACTGCCTGCTTCAGGACCTGAAACAAATCGCTGTACCTGGCTTTGATCTCGGTGAGCAAGGGGTTGCGAATCTTCATGTTCTTCTGGATTCTAAATAACGCCGGCTCAATATGCGTGAGCAGACCCTGTACCAGATTCGGGTCAGCCTGAAATGAAACGTCAAGCTGTTCTTCACAGTAGCGAATCATCCGGTTAACTTTAGTGACCAGTTCCAGATTTTTGAATTCAAACCAATCATCATAAGAGCTGCGCAGTTTGGCGCCGCGAAGATGCATGGTAATGTAGCCGATTTCAGAGTCAGGAATATCCATCTGAAAAATACTGCGCAACCGTTGAATAATGGTTTCGGCGATCCGGAATTCGGAGGTAAGCTCCAACTCCTTCAGATGCTCTTCGTCAAAAGTAATTTGTTCTCCCTTTTCAATGCGCTCAATGGCCAGCGCCAAATGAATCACCAGACCGATGAACGAACTGTCCGCCAGAGGATAGGGTAATTCTTCCTCCAGGGTTCGCAGCGAGTTTTCAATCATAATCAGTTTTTCTTTTTCAATTAAGCCCAGCAGCCGTTCGGAAACGGTATTGATATGCCGGGTGGACTTGCCGTGGATATTTTCCTTTAAAATGCCCAGCAGTTCAAATTCATCCAAATGCTCCGTGATCAGTTCGCTCATCGCCTTGCGTTTGGCCGACTCCGAACCGCACAGTTCCACACCGTAACCGCGCTTTCTGAGCAGCGTCAGATCGTAGCGCCGCAGCCAATCCACCATTTCATCCAAATCATAACTGATGGTCGCTGTCGTCACTTTGAGATCAAAAGCCAGTGAAACCAGCTTGACCGGCTCTGTCGCCTCCAGTAGCTGGCACAGGATGAGCAGCTTCCGCTCGTCCGGCGCATACTCCACCGTAGTCTGATTGTACAGAGACAGGCGCAGCTCTTCCTTTTGGCGGGCCTCGCCTTCAATGGCAACGCCAATGCCGGACCGTTTTACCAACTGTAACCCTTGCTGCTCTAACAACGGTTCCAGTTCGGTTAACTCCCGGTGTACAGTACGGGTGCTCACCTCAATTCGGTCAGCTATATCTTTTATCGTGATTTCCTGTTCTTCAGTTAAGAGGATATTCAGAATCATCCGCTGCCTTGAGCTTACGCCCATACATTACCCTCCCCGCAAATGGAGAACAGACTGGGCTCGCGCCCAGTCCCTCCGGATACAGGCAAACGCCCTTGAACCTCAATACTTCTGCTAAGGTGCCATCCGTTCTCAGTTCTGATCAGTTTTGCCTGTGAAAAAGAGTTCACGCTAGTTGGCATACAACTAGCGTGATTTTTTTATTAGGACAAACGTTCTACCAGTTGATCATATTCCGGACTGCTCAGGAAGTTCTCAATGGAAATGTGCTCGGCGCCCGGCAGTTTGCCTTTAGCCCGTTCAGTCAGACTTTTCTGAGTGATAACAATATCGGCATCGCCGGGAAGTTCGTTAATCGCTGTGTTGATGACAGTGATATCCAAACCGGCATCTTTAAATTTCTTGCGAAGGATGGAAGCGCCCATAGCACTGGAACCCATGCCTGCGTCACAAGCGAATACTACTTTTCTTACGTTGGTAACTGCTTTGGTTTCTACTTTTTTGCCTTTCATCTGTTGCATTTTAACAGTGGCTTGTTCCAAATCATCTTCTTCCGTTTGTCCGCCCATCTTTAAGAGAGCCGAAGCGATGAAGAAGGATACGGCAGTGGCTACGGCTACACCGGCCAATACCGGGAACAGCCCGCCTTTCGGCGACATAGCAATTAAAGCGAAGATACTACCAGGCGAGGGAACGGCTACCAGACCAGCTCCTAAGATTTGGAATGTCAGCGTACCGGCTACGCCACCGCCCATAGCGGCCAGGATCAAACGGGGATTCATTAGAATATAGGGGAAGTAAATTTCATGAATACCGCCAAGGAAGTGAATGATGATCGCACCAGGGGAAGACTGTTTAGCCATTCCTTTACCAACCAGCCAGTAGGCCAGCAGAATACCCAAGCCAGGACCCGGGTTTGGTTCAAGCAGGAAGATGATGGATTTACCGGCTTGAGCAGCTTGTCCGAGGCCGATCGGGCTTAAAATACCATGATTGATTGCGTTGTTCAGGAAGAGTACTTTAGCCGGTTCGATGAAGACGTTAGCCAGCGGCAGCATGCCTGCACTGATGATTACGCCAACGCCAGCAGCTAACGCTTTGCTAAGGCCGCCAACAACCGGCCCAACACCGGAGTAACCCACCAGGGCCACGATAGCGCCGCCAATACCGGCGGAGAAGTTGTTAACCAACATTTCAAAACCGGAAGGAACCTTACCTTCGAAAGCCGCGTCAATCTTTTTGATAATCCAGCCGCCGAAAGGCCCCATAATCATAGCGCCCAGGAACATTGGAATGTCTGCACCGACGATTACGCCGATAGTGGCTACAGCACCGACAACCCCACCGCGGACGTCATGGACCATTTTACCGCCGGTATAACCGATTAATAATGGCAATAGGAAGGTGATCATCGGACCAACTAATTTTGCGAAGTACGCGTCGGGTATCCACCCGGTAGGAATGAATAAAGCCGTAATAAGACCCCATGCAATAAAGGCACCGATGTTTGGCATAACCATCCCGCTGAGGAATCGGCCAAACTTTTGAATCGCCACTCTGGCTCCCTGCGATTCGGTTTGAGCAACAGAACTTTGCATTGCATTTACCTCCTCATTATTTTGTTGACAAATTTTAATAAGTCCTTACAGCTATAACTATAAATGATCTAAAACAAGATATCAAGCAAATGAAAATTGAGATTCGTCAAATTACTTGTTGCCAACATTTAATTTCACTGTCTATTTTACCAATAATTTCACGGCCCATTCATTACATTTATTTCCATATTTTACGTTATGTAAAGTTTCGAGTAGCTAACGGCAATAGGAAATTCGCACTTTCTTTTCTTTTTATGACGACTAGTACTTTGTCAGCCTTGAAACGTTGGAATCATGGTAAGACTATTTTCCGGAGGAAGAAGGCATACCGGTAGTATGCTGACGACAACGAAGGACACAGAAATAGCGTCCCCATTCATAAAGATTAAAGCAGATAAGGTACCCGGCCTCTCTAAGGTGGGTAACTTATTAATCGGCCTTGCAAAAAAACAGTACGGCGCTTCCCCGCAGGGAAAACGGCCGTACTGTTTTGAAGCAACTGCCTTGCACGCAGCTGCCGCCTGATTATTCCTTTATATCCTTGCTTTGTTTCAAAGCTCCCAGGCCGTCCTGCGCTACTGCCACATCGGCTTCGCCAAAGGTTTTCATATCGTTCAGCATGTGCAGCGAGGCGTCGAGAATGGTTATCCCCAACGCCGCCCCTGCCCCTTCCCTATCCTGCAGCGCCAAGTGCAGATACGCCGGGACGCCGGTTAAATCCAGAGCGGTTTTCTGTAAGGTCAGCCGGCTGTAATGGGAACCGATCAGATAAGCATCCGCTGACGGCACCAATCTGACAGCAAGCAAGCCTGCCGCCGCCGTTACCAGATTATCCAGCACGACGGCCACCTTATGAGCGGCGGCACCCACAATTACGCCAAGCCAGACAGCCAGCTCAAAGCCTTCCAGGGTCGCCAGGAGAGTAATCGGCTCAAGCTCACCTGCCTGTATGCCGGCCAGGCGCCACAGTAGTTCTCGGGCCTGCATCAATTGCTCTTGTGTCAGTCCTTCTGTTCCTTCCAACTCCCGCTTATCCGCCAGCCAGGCCGTCAGTGCGGCAGCCGCCGGCACTTCCCGGCTGTCGCCTGTGGCAATGCCAATAATCCGGACACCACGGCCGGCTTCGATCGCTGCCAAACGAACTCCCTGTCTGATGGCTTCTCTGATTAGACCGCAACGTGCCGGCAGCGCTGCTATGTCCTCTTCCCCGGTAAACAATTGGGCTATTACCAGATGAGCCTTGCAATGACCGGCAGCCACCTGAAACACGGGCGACCGGTCCGCATCGACTCTACCGTATTGCAACTGAATCAGGCTGCGCGGTAAATCACGCGGTCTGGGATTGGCCGTTATACCGGCCAGCTTAACCGCCAAGTGTTCCAGGGCATGAAGGCTCCCCAACGGCTTGGTCAGATTGTCAATCCGGATCTGACAGCGTTCCATGCTCGACCTGTCCAGGGGCAACACCGCTGCCCCCAGGGTAGTAAGCAGGTCTTCTGCACCGCCCGGTGCCTCTGCCAGACGGATAACCTCTTCCCGGCCGGCCACTTCCGGTTGCCCGGCAGCGGACCGGAGCATTTTTACCGAATAGGCCAGCATATTAACCACAAAAGAAGCGCCAATCGCTTCACCTAGCCGCACTCCCAAATCCAGCATGGCTTCAAGCCCCAGGTGAGCAAGCGCCACTTTGTGGGCCGGCTCGCCGGACAGATGGGACGGCGCCAGATACGGTTTAATCCCGGATTCTATCGCATAAGCCAGCAGCGCTGCCGCCGTAGTGTTCAGCCCGTCGATAACTACCAGACAGCGATGAGCCGCCGCTCCCAACACAACACCGGCCAGGGTGCCCAATTCAAAGCCGCCGATTTTACTCAGTACATCCAGCCCGTCCTTGGGATTAGGCCGGTTGACGGCCAGCACCTGTTCCACGATGGCAATTTTAGCCGCCAGACGACTGTCGGAAATGCCTGTTCCCCTGCCAGTGGCCTGGCGGGGCGAAATGCCTGTAAAGGCCGAAACAATCGCCGCACTGACCGTCGTATTGCCAATACCCATTTCACCGAGGCTAAAGCAATTATATCCCTGTTTAACTTTTTCCCTGACGATTTCAATGCCTGTCTCGATGGCCTGAATCGCCTGTTCCCGGGTCATTGCCGGCCCTTCGGCCACATCCGACGTGCCATAGGCAATTTTACGATGCCAAAGGCCTGGCACACCGGCCAGGTCGACGGCAACACCCACATCGACCACCGCCATGTCGGAACCGGAAAAGTTGGCCAGGGCATTGGCGCTGGCGCCTTGTGAGCAAACATAGTTCTTGGTCATTTGCGCTGTCGTCTCGATCGGATAGGCGCTAACCGACCGTCTTGCCACCCCGTGATCGGCACAGGCAACCACCATGCAGCACTTCGGCACCGTTGGCTCTGTCGTACCTATTATGCCGGCATACTGTACGACCAGCCCCCGCAGCCTGCCGATATCCTGCCCGTCCTTAAGCAAATCTTCCAGCTCGCTACGCACGGCAGTCATCGCCGCCTTATCCAGGCCGGCAATACCGGCAATTGTTTCATTCAGTAATTTCATAATTGCCTCCTAAATTCTTCTTCTCCCGGCGAACACTTTACTGCTGTCGCCAACACTGCAAAAGGGCCCGTTCGCAACAAGGCAGGCAGTACCTGGCGCTTTGGCTGCAAACGGGCTCCGTTGAGTTTGCCTTTATAAAAGTTTTAATACCTGATCTTTGGTAAAAGGGCCGCCGTGGCCACCGTAAAACAGGCTGGCCTGACCCAACAATTGACGGACGCTGGCCAGCAGGCGCTGCTCATCGGTAGCAAAATACGCCAAACAGGGTTCTCCGGTAAACGGCGACGGAACAAGGATGTCACCGACTAAAGCCTGCCCCGAGGCCAGCACGACCGAGATGGAGCAGTCGGTATGCCCCGGGGTATATACCGCCCTGCCGTCAATTCCATAGTCACGCAAGTCAAACGCCTCACCGTTCATAACAATATCCGGCTCTACCGGCGCGGCAAGCAGCGGCAGATTAGGGCGCAACATTTTAAGTACCTTTTCGCCCAGCCCGTTGCGGGCCACAGCAGGAGCGTGCCCACCGGTTCGCAACAGCGGCGCCGCTTGTTCATGGCAAAGCAGCGGTGCGCCGGTCATGGCCTTGAGCAGCGCGGCCTGTCCGTAATGATCGGCATGTCCGTGGGTAACCACAATCAGTTGAATATCCCGGGCCTGTAAGCCCAGCCGGGTAAATTCCGCCGCATACCGTGCCTCATCGACATGAATTCCCGTATCCACCAGCAACACTCCCCGCTCCCTGACCAGCAGCGCGTTGGCAAAGCCTAATACTAACGTATGTATTTCCGTCATCTGTCTCGCCCTTATCTTAAATTTCGTCGAAAAATAAAAACCAGCCCACCGCACGCCTCGGGCGGCATAGTGGGCTGTGCTTTTTCATCATATTCGATGTTTTCCCGTTTGTCAAATCCCAGGGAACCACTGATTTATTCACACTGCACATCCTGGCGGATCTTTTTCTGTCTGGCTGCGTCAGCAAAACCTTGAAACAGGAACCGCTATTCCTGCGGTTTTACTTCCCTGCCCGACGAAAAAATCTCCCGCCAGCCCGGCAGGCTCATTACATCAGCGGTTCCCTAGTGCATGTCGCAACTAGTCCGCTCCGTCCGGGCAAATGACAAACTCCGCTATATTCTAAACTTAGCCACCGCTGCCTGTAATTCACCGGCCAGTTGAGCCAAGCTTTGGCTTGCCGAGGCAATTTCCTCCATCGAAGCCGATTGCTCTTCTGTGGCGGCCGATACATTCTGGGCCTCGGAAGAAGTCGCCGTGCTGACTTTGGCAACGTCCTGAATCCCTGTTGCCATTTCTTCACTGCCGGCAGCCATATGATCAATCGACTGGGCAATACCGTCAATTTGTTCCGACAGCACCACAATGGAATCCACGATTTTGCCGAAAGCTTCCCCTGTTGCATTAACCATCCGGATTCCCGCCCGGATACCCTCTGCTCCGGCCTGCGTAGCAGTAACCGCCTGTTCCATATTTACCTGATTTTTGGTGATCAAGGTGCCAATTTGCTGTGCCGCCTGGTTGGAGCCTTCGGCCAGCTTCCGGACTTCCTCGGCCACAACAGCGAAACCGCGGCCATGTTCTCCCGCCCGAGCCGCTTCGATGGCGGCGTTTAAGGCCAGCAAATTAGTCTGTCCCGCAATGGAAGAAATCAGCGTGACAATTTCCCCGATTTCCCGCGATCCGTTGGATAGTTCCTCAATAGCCTGCTGTACGGCGTCCGAGCCTTCCCCGATACGGTTAATTTGTTCCACCGTCTGCTCTACTGCCTGCCGTCCCTGTTCGGCCTCGGTCGACGTGTTCTGGGCAATATGCGCCACATCGCCGGCTGCCGTGACCACTTCCTTGGTACTTTGCATAATGGCGTCGGCAATCATGGCTATGTATTCGGCCGACCCCGCCTGTTTCTCTGTTCCCTGAGCAATTTCCGTAATTGAGCCGGCCACCTGATTGGCCGCCTCGGCCGACTGGTGAGCGCTGGCTGTCAGTTCCTCACTGGAAGCGGCCACCTGCTCATCCTGGGATAAAACCTGAGCCACAAGAGCGCGGAGTGAAGTCCGCATATCGTTAATGCATTGGGCCAGTTGACCGATTTCGTCCTCCGAGGTGACCAAGTCAGGCCGTTGTCTCAAATCGCCCTGAGACAACAGCAAGCATTCATCACGCATCAACTTAATCGGTTCCGCCAGCCGGCCGCTCATTACCATAATGTAAATTGCCACCAGCACCAATAGAACAAAAGATGCCCCCACCAATGCCGGTGTTAATGAACCAATAGCTGCCAGCGCTTTTTCTTCCGGCAGATTAGCCAGCAATGATTGCCGGGACAAATAATAACCGATGGCCGACAATACGACAGCCGTTATAATTTGCACCGGCAGAAAAGTGAGCAGAAATCTCGTTCGAAGAGTAGTCATGTCCAATTCCATCCCCCTATATCTCCAGTTCTCTAGAGCTATATTATATTTTATATTATTGAAAATTCGACAGATTCTAACTAATCCCTCCAACAGAATGTATCCTGTTAGGACTTACCCGTTATTTTTTAGTATTTTCTCCTCCTCTCCGCCGGTTACGGCAAACTTTCCAAGCCAGCCACAGCCATCTAACTGAATTTACCCTAGTGGGCTATTTACTCTGAAATTACAAGCACTTTACGGTTCTGTTTTCACAAGACTTTGTTATCATTGGCCCACATCCGCCCGATAGGCGCGCCGCCTTAGTCTCGCCTTGAAAAAAACCGCCCATTCAATTTGCATTTTCAAAGTAAACGGCCCACTAGGTCGTAACAATCAACTCCTGCGCCAAACTAAAGCAAGCGGTAAAAGCTCACTAGCTTGCACCCGTCAATCTCCAAACTTAGACTGCCTAGCCGGAAAATCCATCTGCCCATATCCTGTTTTCTAAATAAAAAACCAAGCTGTCGCCTGGCTAATATTACAATAGAGCAACCTGGCAATCATAGACAAAAAGTCCGTAGACCCATAGCTTTGCGCCCTTATTTTTCAATAAGTTTGCCGGATATCCTTAATTTGATTATATTATTCTACTTTATTCGAACGATGTCAATAATAATTAGGACAAAATACCCATTATCCAAACCATCTTCGTGTTTTTATGAGGCAGGACAATGGCAGGCTACTCTTCGCACCCGCTGCAGCCATCACAGCCGCCTTGGCCTACCCTCTCATAAGACGGCCGCCGGGGGACCGGGTAAGCGGCAGGTTTGGAAGGCACTGCAGCCAGTGCTGTCACATACTCGCCAGGTAATCCCTGCTCCCGGGCACCCTCAAGAACAAGATTCAGATATTGCGTGCTGGGTACCTCCGGCTGACCCAAACGGGCTTTCTTATAAATGGTAGCCGCTACCGGAGCTTCTCCATCCACCGACACTTCCACCGGGTAGTGAAAATATTCTCCCGTTCCGTCAGCCCGGGCATCCTCGCAGTTATCCAGGCGCTCCCAGTCATACGGCTCCAAACGGTACAACACACCCCATACAGCAGACTGAGGATCGGGAACCACAGTTTCAACCGCGCCGTCCCAGGTGCGGGAATAACCGAAAAAATCAACCCGGTGTCCCTCCAGCCGTGCAATACCCAATACCTGAGGATTACTGCACTTTAAGTGCATCAATGCCCGGTTGATATTGGCCCCATAAGCAAAATACAAACGTTCCTCAATCTGTCTCATCATGGATTCCCCCTACTCGATCAATTTTGTCCGGCTAGCCGGCGGTGCTCTACAAACATTTCATAGTTCTTCCTGATAATTTGCGGAATGGAAAGTTCGTAAGGACATCGCGGCAGGCAGGCGCCACATTCCACACAGTTCGTCACACTCTCCATGGCCGCCTTGGAAAACTCAATGGAAACTTGCGGCGACATCCGCTTAGCCACAATGGGATAGCCCATGGCCGGTGTAATCATAACCCCGTGTGGACAGGGCTGACAATATTCACAGCGGCGGCAAAACCGCTGTCCCAGCTCGCGGCGGCACTCTTCCATGGCCGCCAGATCCTCCTGCTTAACCTGATTGGGCTCTTCATAGATAGCCAGTATTTCATCAATCGACGCAACCGAATCAAAACCGGGAATAGGAATAGCTTCGGGATACTGGCGCAGAAACTTAAACGCCAGCGCTGCATTATCCAGCGCCCCGCCGGCAAAGGGCTTCATCACGATATTGCCGAGATTCATTTCTTTGGCGATTTTGTGCAGTTCTTCCTTCGGCTCCTGTTCAATAAAATTAAACGGAAATTGGATGGTCTCAAACAAACCTGTTTTCACTAATTTGATGGCCATCGCCAGATTATGGGACGTAATCCCGAGGTGCCTGATTTTCCCCTGTTCCCGGGCTTTCACAACAGCTTCCAAGGCACCTCCCGGCGCCGTAATAGCCTGCCAGTCCTTTTCCTGCGACACCTGGTGCAATTGGTACAAATCAATGTAGTCCGACCGGAACATACGCAAGCTGTTTTCCAGGTGTGCCGTCGCCCCGGCGGCATCCCGCCGGCCCGTTTTCGTGGCGATAATAACCTTGGTCCGGCAATGGCTAAATGCCTGGCCGATTTTGTCCTCGCTGTCTTTATAGGCATTGGCCGTATCATAAAAGGTAATGCCCCGTTCCAGAGAATACTGCAGTATCTTGACCGCTTCGGAAGCCGGCAGGCGTAGAATGGGTATGCCGCCAAAGCCCACTTCGGAAACAGTAAGACCCGTTTTCCCTAATATCCGGTATTGCAAAACAACCATCCTCCTTTGTATTATGCCGTCCGACAATAGCCGGCAGGACTTTTACTGCGTGCTACAACTCCCAAGTTCTGTATGCAAGTGCAAATTCCTGCCAACAGCCTTGCTTCTCTTCCAGCCGTACCGGCAAAATATTTATGTGCCGGAGATCTCTTTTTTATGATAAAAATACTGCTGCCGGTCATCGATCAGCAACCGGAAAGGGCTTAACAACCGCCTGAGACTGCAAAAGAGGCGCGGTCAAACACAAAATGTGTGTTTGGCCGCGCCTTTGCTGTGCCTTATCCGGGCTAAACTTCCATAATGATCGGCAGGATCATCGGCTTTCGTCCGGTCTTGGTAAATAAATATTTTGTCAGCGAATCCCGCATGTCCGACTTCATCGGCATCCATTCGGTAACCGGTGCATTTTGATAACGCTCCAGCACCTCCTTAACCACCCGCCGCGCTTCGTTGATCAGGTTGTCCGCATCGCGGACATACACAAAGCCACGGGAGACGATATCCGGTCCATCCAGGACCAGACCGTTCTGCTTGTCCAGCGTAACCACTACGATCAGCACGCCGTCCTGCGATAACTGCCGCCGGTCCCGCATGACAATGTTGCCCACATCGCCAATCCCCAGCCCATCGACAAAAATCTTGCCGGCCGTAACCTTGCCGGACACCCGGCCTGTTTCCCTCGTAAATTCCAGGACCTGTCCGTTTTCGCCAATAAAAACATTCTCTTTCGGAATGCCCACTTCATTGGCCAGCTTGCCATGAAACTTGAGCATCCGGTATTCGCCATGGACCGGAATAAAGAATTTCGGACGAACCAGATTCAAGATGAGTTTTAACTCTTCCTGACTGCCGTGGCCGGATACGTGAATACCCGAAGAACGCTCGTAGACTACGTCTACTCCCAGTCGCATCAGCGCGTCAATCGTCCGGCCTACTGACCGCTCGTTGCCCGGGATGGGCGTAGCGGCAATCAGTACGGTGTCGCCGCGGTGAACTTCCATACTGCGGTGATTCTGGAACGCCAGCCGGCTTAATGCCGCCATCGGTTCCCCCTGGCTGCCTGTCGTCAGAATCAGGATCTGATTATCCGGATAACGGTTGATTTCCTCCACCCCGATTAGTACTCCATCGGGAATAGTCATATACCCCAGTTCAGCGGCCTTGGTGATAACCGTCACCATACTGCGCCCCAGCAAGGCCACTTTGCGCCCGAACTCGTAGGCCGAACTGATCGCCTGCTGCAGACGCAACACGTTAGACGCAAAGGTGGTCATAATGATCCGGCCCTTGGCCATCCGGAAATGTTCGTTCAGCGCCTCGGTTACCGTCCGTTCCGACTTGGTAAAACCGGGCCGTTCCGCGTTAGTGCTGTCCGACAGAAGCACCAGCACGCCCTGGTCGCCTAATTCGGCAAATTTGTGAATATCAATAATCTTGCCGTCGACCGGCGTCTGATCAATCTTAAAGTCGCCGGTATGCACCACTGTACCGATGGGCGTCTTAAAGTAAATCCCCAGCGCATCGGCAATCGAATGGTTGACCTGGATAAAACCGATCTCAAACTGTCCGGCCCGGATCATGTCGCCCGGCGCCACCGGCATCAGGCTGTTGGCCTGTACGCTATACTCCCGCAGCCGGCCCTCCACTAAACCCAAGGTCAGACGGGAGCCGTACACCGGCACGTCTACATGCTTCAACAGATAAAACAGCGAACCGATATGGTCCTCATGGCCGTGGGTCAACACCACGGCCCGGATTTTATCTTTATTATCCAGTAAATAGGTCATGTCCGGAATGACAAGGTCAATGCCCAGCATGTCCTCCTCCGGAAAAGCCATACCCGAATCCAGTACGACAATGTCGTCGCCATAGCAAAAGGCCGTCATATTCTTGCCAATTTCGCCAAGGCCCCCGATCGGGATAATTAATAATTTTTCATCACTACTCAAGAAAATTTCCCTCCAAATGTATCAATTTACTTCATATATTTATTGTTTACTACAAGCCCCCGCCGGGCTTACTCCGCCGTTTCCCTTGCCCGCCGGTAGAAATTCAATCCAAACCGGTATCAATTATCCGCTCATAATAATTCCTTTAAGTATATACATTTTACCGGATTTTTGCAAGAAAAATCCTTCTGTTGCTCTGCTTTGCAGCCCCGGCGCTAGAAAAAGCATTGCTTTATTATCAATAGTATTCCCAAAAACAAAGCTTTTTCCACAGGCAAATATAGTATGTAACGTTTAGCGCCGGTCAAAAAAGTAAAAAATCAGCTCGCCTTTTGTCCCGGCGTACCGCCCCAAATCAGACTGGCAGCTCCCGATAAAAAAGAGGCTGTATACGGCAGTTGCCGCACTACAAGCCTCTTGTCCGCATTATTATACCGGTTCCTCCGGCTTGCCGGCCGCCGCTTTATAGAGCTTCCGGTTTTGCAACAGCCACACCTTTTCCGAGAACCGGCCGGGCGGGGTACTTCCCAGTACCTTTTGCATATCGTACATCCGGGCATCAATCAAATCAAGATGGTGCAGCATTTCCGCCTCCGGAATCATCGGGCGTTTGGGACTGCCGAACTCCGGCTCATAATGATGGGAAAGAATCATGTGCTGCAGCAGCAGGGAAGCCTCCTCGCCGGCACCGACCTTCCGGGCTACCCGGTCAATCAGCTTGATCCCCTGGACAATATGGCCCAGCAATTCCCCCTCGGCGGTATACTCGGAAACAATACCCCATTCTCCTGCATCCATTTCATCCAGCTTGGCAATATCATGCAAAATGATACCGGCAAACAGCAAATCCTTATTCAACAACGGATAAATCCGGCATGTTTGTTCGCCAAGCTGCAGCATGGTAAGAATGTGATACAAAAGACCGGACCGCACGGCATGATGATTGCTCTTGGCCGCCGGGTAAATCAGCAGTTTCTTCTTACAATCGTCGATGATAAAACTGACAATGGCGTTCAGATCGGCATGTTCAATCTTTCTGACAAACTGCAGCAGTTCGGCATACATCGCTTCGGCATCGCGGGGTGCCACCGGCACAAAATTGGCAATCACCAGCCCGTCTTCCGCCCCGGCCAGCCGGAGTTTCTCTATCTTGAGCTGCAATTTGCCCTGCCATTCAAATACGGCGCCTTTTACCTTAATCAAGGAGCGAGCCACGTACTGCGCTTCGTCTGCCGGACTGCAATCCCATAGCTTGGCATTCATTTCTCCCGTCTGGTCAGACAGGGTAATATCTAAATAGCGTTTATTATTATTCGAGGTTTTGCAATCAACCGCTTTAATTAGAAAAAAGGTCTGTACACTGTCGCCAGGCTTCATATCACAAATTTTCTTATTTTCCATATTTCTCTCCCATGGTCGACGGACCGGTTCATTGCAAAACAGCGGCCCGTGTCTTAATCGTATCGCAATTACTTCTCGAAAACTTTGCAAACTCCTGCCAGTGCTCCGTCAGCTTTGAGACAGGAAGCTGATGGCGAAATTTTGACCGTCAGCAATTTCTGCTCTCAAGGTTGGCGGAGCGCCATCCCGTTTCAGGGAGCCACAGCCACTGCCAGGTCAAACATGCGATCCCAAGGATACGCAACGCGGATGGCGGCAGGGTCAATCCAAAGAAACCGCCGGGCAAACCGCTGCAGCTTCTCGTTGGTCCGGGCGGTGGCCTCAGGATTAAGCCAGCTTAGATATTCCGTTCTGCCCTGGTTAAGATACACCACTTCCCAGCAAACCTCCGGGCGAATATTAGCCTGATAAGCCCAGTCCTCCAAATAGCGGACGGCAAGAAGCCGTTTCCGTTCCTTATCATCCATATTACGGGCCAGCAAGCCCTGTCCCAGTGCATAACCCAGGGTATTGCTGGCCGTGTTCCAGCCCGAATAAGCAGCCAGCTTATCCAGCAAGCCCTGTTTGAACATGGCCTGCAGCAGTGAATTATCGGCACCGTTGGCGTAGGCCACGTCGGCCATGGCCACCAACCGGCCAGCCCGGATATCCTCGGCCATTTGCTGCGCCAGCTTCTCCGTTCGCTCTTCCCTGACCGGCAGGTTGGTAAATACATCGGCTTCCTCAGTCTTGCCGTTAAGCGGCGTATTCAAGTAGAGAACCAGGTCGGCTTGCTGCGCTGTGGCAGCCACCTGACCACCGGCCGCCTTAATGTGATCAACCACCGTAAGCCCCAAAGGCTGGTCCTCATAGCTGGCCAACGTATCCGGCCCGGCCCCGGCGGCATAACGGACATATACGGACGGCCGCTTGCCGGCCAGGCGGTTAGAAGCTCGCGTCAGCAGCACCATGCCTAGCTGGTCGGCACCGGGGAAAGAAGCGAAAGTGCCGGCCGGCAAATCCCTCACCAAAGGCTGTAACGACCGAAACTCCTGATGAGAACGGGAAAAGGGCGAGGTATCGTCCCGTCCCAGCAAGAGGTAATCCAATTGTTTTTGTTTTAGCAGAGCCAGCAGCCCGGTATTGATTTGATAGTTCTTAGCCCGCCGCTCCAGCCAGTCACTCAGATATTCCTGCGGAAGAGACGCCTCCAGGCCTTGCAGCTTGCTTTGCTCTTCCTCCGACAACCCCCGCAGCTCAGCCTCATCCTGCAAAGCCGTAAGCTGGAACAAAGCACCGCCGTATTTTTCGTAATAGACCGGCTCCATGCCGCCGATACTCATTTTCGGCGACCGCATCAGTGTGGCGAAAACATAGACAGGCGCCCGGGCATTCATGAGGCGCAGCCCGGCGAACCGCTGCAGCCGTCCTTCCAGTATAAAGCCGGGCAATTCATGGGTGCGGGAATCGACCAGGCCGCCATAAATCAAAGTATCGCCGGATAAAACAAATGCATCGGCAGCCGGCGCCTGCTCCGCCAGCCACTGCCACAAAGCCTCCGGCTTGCCGGCGCGGCCCCGTCCGGCCAGCAATTCGGCAGGCGGCACAATCAACTGACAGCCTGAAGCCTGCAGCGTATCAACCACATAGCCCAGCGATACCGGCCGGTCGTCGGCCGGTATATATACAATGCTTTTAGCCTCGCCGCGGCCGACAGCCCCGCCGGCGAAACACAACAGGACAAAACTCCAGCAAAGCAATAGCCTGCTCATCCATCGGCCAGCCCCACGTTTCATAACCCCGACCACCCGGCAACCTCCCCCGTTACGCTAATTCAGTAGTATTCTTAGCATAACCGGAGAAGCTACCTTTTATCACAGAGGCACCGCCAGCCAAGAGGCCAATCAATGGTCCTTTTATTCAGATTGCTCTGAGTCTCTTTCTAAAGACAGATACGGTTCCGCGCACGGCTTTCCCGGTAACCGTGGTCCGCGCCACACCCTTGCCATCTGCGACAATAAAAAAAACAGCCGGCATCAGTCTAATTGCTTAAGACCGATGCCGGCTTGTAAAAAGGGAGGACAGCCACTATTTTCTCAACACCTTACCGCTAAGCTTCCCGGTTGGCCGGCCATTATCCAAGGCTAAGCCACCGTTAACAAATACATATTCTATCCCTGCAGGATATTGAGCGGGTTCAATATAAGTCCCTCTGTCCCGGACAGTACCGGGATTAAAAATAACCACATCGGCAAAATAGCCCGGCTTTAGCAGTCCCCGTTCCCGCAGTCCGAAGGCTTCAGCCGGTTTACCGGTCATTTTGCGAACAGCCGCTTCTAAAGTAAGCACCTGCTCTTCCCGCACATACTGGCCAAGCACCTTGGGGAAAGAACCGTATACCCGTGGATGGGGCTTGCCGCCCAACAGTCCGTCGGTGCAGACATTTTGCTCGGGTCGCTGCAGAATGCGAATCACCTGGTCTTCCTTGCCATAAAAATCCACCATGCCGACGGCATTGCCCTCTTCGTTCAACAGATCAAAAGCCGCGTCATACACATTTTTGCCGCGCAGACCGGCGATCTCCACCAGGTTCTTACCAACCAGATCGCGGTTAGCAGCTGTCTTCACACTGGTAACATAAATTTGATCCGGTCCGGCAAAATCCCAGAAGTTATCCCAGCCCGGCAGGCCTTGCTCGATATCGCGAATCATGCGCCGCCGCGCCTCCCGGTCCTGCAGACGTCCGAGCAGTTTGTCGGTGCCGCCGTCATGAGCCCAGGGTGGCAGGATAACCCCCAGCATGGTGCTGCCGGCAGCGTAAGGATATTGATCAAAAGAGACCCTTATCCCCTCCCGGGCGGCTTTATCCAGTAAGTTTAGCATGGGCTCCAGATAACGCCAGTTTTTAACACCGCAAATCTTAAAATGAGAAAAATGTACCTTGACACCCGACTGCCGGCCTATATCCAGAATTTCCTCCATCGATTCCAGTACGGTGTCCGCTTCGCTGCGCTGGTGCACGACAAATACCCCGTCATAGCCGGCAACCACCTGGCATAGCGATACCAGCTCTTGTCGGCCGGCGTAGGCACAAGGCATATAAATCAAGCCACTAGACAAGCCAAACGCGCCGGCCTCCAGTTCCCGCCGGACAATGTCCTGCATTCGTTCCAGTTCCAGCGCCGTCGGCGGACGGTTATCCAGCCCCATAGCTTCCATCCGTACATTGCCGTGAGGTACCAGATAGGCCTCATTAAGCCCGACACCATTCTGTTCCAGCAGTTGCAGATAGCCGCCAGTGGTTTTATAAGTCCAGTCTATCCGGTCGCTGTCGCCGTCCAGCCCGGCCAGGTTTTTTCGCCAGGGCGACACATATTCCACCGGCAACGGCGCCAGTGAAATACCGTCCTGCCCCAGCACCTCCGTCGTAATTCCCTGACACAGCTTGGGTTCTAGCACGGGATTGAGCAGCACTGCCAGATCGGAGTGGCTATGCGTATCAATAAAGCCCGGTGCCACCACCAGTCCTTCGGCTTCGATCACCCGGTCAAAGTCACCCTCCCTGCCAACCGGACCAATACAAGCCAGCCGCTCGCCTTCAATCACCACGTCGGCCGGGAAAAGCGATCGTCCGCTGCCATCCGCCAGGCGGCCGTTCTTAATCAATATCCTCATACAACACTCACCTCAATACCGCGGCCAGAATGCCGTAATAAGCAGCAGCCGCCTGCAGCAGCTGGTCAATTTCAATATATTCGTCAATCGTATGAGCCAGATTTTCCCGGGAAGGTCCGAACCCAATCGTGGGGATGCCGGCCTCCCCGGCGTAATGACTGCCGTTCGTGCAGAAGGAGTATTGTGTCAGTTCCGGCGTCAGGCCGGCCCGGAGCAGGCCCTCCCAGGCCGCCGCAATAAAAGGCTCCTCCTTTTCGTACAGCCAGCCGGGGAAAAACCGATCCCCTTCAATTTCTGCCCCGGTATAGCAACGCTCCTTGCCGGCAGCAAAGCCAACGGATGCCCTACACTCCGGATTTTCCCGCTCCATTGCCGCCAGCAGCTCCTGCAGCGGCTTCAATACCGAGGCCGGCGTTTCCCCGACCAGCAGACGGCGGTCATAGGTTGCCCGGCAATAATCAGGCACCACCGAAGCACCGGGATAAGGCGAGGATTTGATGTCGGTCAGTTCCATAATGCCGGCTCCCATTATGTTATGGGCCGGCGGCGTTAATTGACGGATGCGCCGCACCACTTCAGCCATAAGGTAGACAGCGTTGACTCCCCACTGCGGATTGGCCGAGTGGGCAGGCCTCCCATAGGTTTCCACCACAATCTCCGCCCTCCCCCGCTGTCCCCGTTTTAGGTTAAGCTCCGATGCTTCACCAATAACCACATAGTCGGGTTGAATTCGCCGGCTGATTTCCCTGGCGGACACCCCCTCGAAGCACTCTTCGTGTACAACACCGGCCACGTAGATTTCACCGGGAAAGTTACGGCGGCTGTCAGTTGCAAAATAAGCGGCCGCCGCCGTCATGGCACTGACGGCGCCCTTCATATCGGAAGTGCCCCGGCCATAGATTCGCCCCGCTTCCACTTCGGCCCCGAACGGCGCATGGCGCCATTGAGCGGCATCCACCACCGGCACAGTATCCAAATGTCCGTCAAATAACAGCCTTTTTCCTGGCCGGTTTCCTCTAATGCAACCAATCATATTGCCATACCGGTCACGCCAAAAAGCATCGTAGCCCAAACTGACAAAGGCCTGCTGCAACCGGTCAGCCGCGTCTCCTTCCTCACCGGAATAACTTCGGCATTGCACCAGTTCCCGGCAGAGTTCAATCATCTCCTGCTCCCGTTGCTGATTTAGCATGTTTTCTCCCCCTCCTGCCAGGACGGATACGCCCCGTCCCAGACGATTTTACGATAGGAAGCCGGATCGGTATCGCCTTCGGTACTAATTAACAGCACCCGGGAATGCTGATCCAGCCCCAACGCCATTCTCGCTTCCCACAGCTCTTTTCGCTCCAGGAGAGCAGCCAGCAAACCGGCGCCAACCGCCCCCGACTCTCCTGCTATCACCCGCTCATCCTGACCGACTGGATTGCCCAACACCCGCATACCCTTGGCCGTCAACCAATCGGGACAGGAGAAAAACATGTCACCATAGTCCCGGAGGATACTCCAACTCAACGGATTGGGCTTGCCGCAGGCCAGCCCGGCCATAATAGTCGCCATGTCGCCGCTCACGCTTCGTTTCCGGCCGTCCGCCGCCAGGACCGAACGGTAAAAGCAATCGGCCTGATTAGGCTCGACCAGCACCATCACCGGCCGCTCAGCACCAAATGCAGCAATAAAATGGCCGGCTATAGCGGCAGCAAACGAGCCTACACCAGCCTGTAAAAATACATGGGTGGGCTTTTCCGGCCCCATTTGCCGGAACTGATCAAGGATTTCGGCCGCAATATGGGCATAACCCTGCATAATCCAGACAGGAATAGTCTCATACCCCTCCCAGGCAGTGTCCTGTACCACTACCCAGCCTTTATGGCCGGCCTGTTCAGCCGCCATATCAACTGCCTCATCATAATTCAACTCGGTAATCGAGGCTTCCGCTCCTTCACTTTGAATATGCTGCAGCCTGGTGAGCGACGAGCCTTTCGGCATGTAGA
The DNA here is from genome assembly GCF_900141835.1 of Propionispora hippei DSM 15287. NCBI lineage: Bacteria > Bacillati > Bacillota > Negativicutes > Selenomonadales > Sporomusaceae > Propionispora > Propionispora hippei. The sequence continues at coordinate 21,986 of NZ_FQZD01000031.1, forward strand.
CCACTGCCTTCTGCCCCAGCACCCGTGCCGTCCAGGCCACACCCCGGCCGTGATTGCCGTCAGTTGCCGTCACAAAGGTAATCTCACCCAGCGCTGCCCGGACGGCCGCCGAAGACAGAACGGTAAACGGCAGCGTTCCCAGGTCTTTGCCCAGCCGGCCGGCCAGATATTTGCCAATAGCATACGATGCCCCCATAACCTTAAAGGCATTCAGTCCAAACCGGTAAGACTCATCTTTGACATAGATGCCGCCCACCCCCAGCTTATCCGCCAACCCCTGTAAAGAGCGGAGCGGTGTGACCTGATACTGGGAAAAGCTGCTGTGAAACTGCGCCACCTCAGCCAGCGCCGCCGGGCCAAGGAAGGCTACATCGGTGCCATGCTGTCTTTTCAGGGCACTCTTTAGCCAAGCTACCTGATTCATTGGTTCTACCTCGCTTTCTAAAAGAAAAGAAAAACGGCGCTCTAAAGAACCGGATGGTTCTTGCAGAGAGCGCCGTTGCTCATTTATCTCATTTTGAGACACAATTGGTAAAAAAATATCCCCAACAAATGTCTTGGTCTGCCTTTATTATATCTCAAAATGAGATATAAGTCTACGAAAATCGGTGGCGCCAGCTGCATGTTGTCCGGATATCTAAAGAACACTACTTCCATAACGTTGCTTAAAGGAACACCGATGTATTCTCACGGCATGTTCTGACGGAGCTTTTCCTGTGGCTGCGTCAGCCAAACCTTAAAAGAGCCATTTGGTGCAGTTCCACTTCTTCCCTGCCGGCGAAAAATCTCTCACCATGCCGGCAGGCCTACAATATCAGTGGCCCCTTAAGATAATTCATACTCCTTAATTTTGCGGTATAGCGTCGCCCGGCTAATACCTAGTAATTTGGAGGCCTTTTCCTTGCTCCGGACATCGCCGGAAAACTCGGCCAGCGCTTTGACAATGGCCTCTTTCTCCAGATGGTTCAGGTTTAGCGGCAATAATGACCGCTCCAGTTTTGTTTCCGGCAAGGTCAAATTGCCGGCAATCAGCTCGGCCATTTTTACAATAAATTGCAGCATCCATTCCCGGTTATCCAGCAGCAGCCGGGTCTGTTCCCGTTCAAAGCTGATCAATCCGATCACCCCGACAGGCTCACCTTGCACCAGAATAGGCGCAGCCATTTCCGCATCTTCAAAACAGTTCCCCTGGCGCGGGCAGGGTTGGCATAGTTCATGATTGCCCGGATTCTTAATCAGTACTGTTTCCCCTGTCTCCAGCACATGGCGGTATACAAAGCCGTCCAGCATAACACTGCCCCGTCCCTCCCGGTACTTGCCAGTACCGGCGACACGGATCAACTGGGCATCGGCAATTTCCACATCAATCTTTAACACGTCCGCTATAGCTTCCGCTGTTTTCTGTACAGTATCCCGTATATCCTGCAAACCTATCATCATAGCTCACCTCAAGCACATTAACCGCCTGAACGGCTTACCAGCCGGTCATCTCCTCAGGGCGTGTTTGCAACTATCCGAAACGCTCCCTGACGGCGCTTTTTGCACCATACTTCGTTAACATTTTTTGAAATAGGGGCCGCTATTCCGGCAAAATGTTGCCTCGTCTGGTACAAAAATCACTCGCCAGGGATCATTCCGTTAGCTTGCAAACACGCCCTAGGACAACAACAACTAGTTTCTACGTCAGTTTACCAAAAAACGTAGCAATAATAAAGTATTTTCCAAAGGAATTGGCATTTTCGCTATCGGTGACCTGCAAATCAACGGTTGGCAGCAAAAGGCTTGCGGCGAACAAACTGTCCGGCACCGCGCACACCGACAAAGTTACCGTCTTCCACAATCACCTTGCCTCTGGCAATCGTCATTGTCGGCCAGCCAGTGACCTTCTTTCCCTCATACACACTGTAATCAATGCCCTGGTGGAGCCGGTCAGCCTGTATTGTCCCAGTCTGTGCCAGGTCGACCAAAACCATATCGGCCAGGCTGCCCGGCTGCAGAACGCCCTTCTCCGGGTATAGACCGAACAGTTTGGCCGGATTGGCCGACGCCACGGCAACCAGTTGCTGCAACGTGAGCCGCCCTTGCTGAACACCTTCCTCCAAAAGCAACGGCAGCCGGGTCTCAATTCCCGGTACACCATTTACCACTTTAGTGAAATCACGCCTGCCGCCTGTCTCATCTTGCGGCAAAAACATGGTCTTTTCGGCCAGCGTATAAGTGCAGTCATCAGAGCTAACCACCAGAACATCCTGCCCCAAGCCGGTCCAGAGCGCCTGGCAGTCATCAGTATCCCGGAGCGGCGGGCTCATGATGTAACGATATCCTTCCTCCTGCCGGTACATTTCCTGCGTAAGCACCAGATAATGGGGACAGGTTTCGGCATAAACCGGACAGCCTCTAAGCCGGGACTGCCGCACCGTCTCCAGGCCACGCCGGCTGGTCAGATGAAAAATATACAGTGGCGATCCGGCGGCTTCCGCCAGCAGAATGGCCCGCCGCACTGCTTCCTCTTCACAGAGCGGCGGTTTGGCCTTAGGGAAATCAATCCAGTCCAATTCGCCTTTGGCCCGCTGCCGTTCTATATGAAACTCGGCTATCGCATTGGACTCGGCATGCACTCCCGGCAGCGCCCCCCACTTGCGGGCGGCTTCCAGCACAGCCAGCATCCCGTCGTCCTCAATCATAACCCCTTCTTTGCGATAGGTCATAAACAGCTTAATACTGCTGCAGCCATATTCCACTATAGCCGGAATTTCGGCAATCACTTGCGGATTGGCTTCGACAAACTTGGCATGAGTGCTGTAATCAATGACGGCTTTCGCCATTTCCTCCCGCCGCTCTTTCACCCTGGCCAATACCGAGTCGCCCGGCCGGGTATTGGTAAAATCAATAAAAGTGGTAACACCGCCAAAAGCACCGGCCACACTGCCGCTGTAAAAGTCAAGAGCGCCCCGGCAGCCCATGAACGGCGCCTCAAAATGAGTGTGCATATCAATCAGCCCCGGGAGAACGTATTGACCGGCAGCGTTAATCACCCGTTTGGCCCGCCCCAGCAATGCGGCATCGCCGAGGGAAACAATCCGGCCATCTTGCACGGCAATATCGGTTTTTATTATGGCGTCGGCATTCACTATGCTGCCGCCTTGAATAATCAAATCCAGCATATTCTCACTCCTCTCCAGCTACTTATTTACGCATACAGTCCGGTGCGGGAAGGACAAAAACCGCCGGCAATCATCTGCCACAGCGCCGTACAGCCTGCCACCACCGGGTCAATCACCGTCAGTCCGGTCCGCTGCTGCAGCCGTGCCCCAACACCGGTCATTCCGGCACAACCAAGAATGATTACTTCCGCTCCAGCCTGGCGCAAACTTTCGCATTTTTCTACCATTAAATCTTCCAGGCTGCCCGGCCGGCCGGCAAAATCACCGATCGGCACCTCCAGCGCCGCCACACCGGCCAGCCTAGCCTGCAGCCCGTAAGACAGGACCAGCGACTCCATCATGGGCTTGGCCTTGGCCGAAGCCGCCAGTATACCAAACCGGTAGCCCAGCAAAAGAGCCAGCGAAAAAGAAGCCTCGGCAATACCGGTAACCGGCAGCAGTACTTGTTCCTTCAAAGCATAGAGGGCCGGATCGCCAAAGCAGGCTAACAGCAAACCGTCGAAATGGTCCGGCTGCTGCTTGGCCAGCCGCTGCAGGACACTGGCGCCGGCCAGCGTATAGTCACGGAAGCTTTCCAGCACGTCCGGCGCTCCCGGTGTAGAAGTAACCACAAAATCAAAATGCAGTCTGCCGCTCAACACCTGTACCGTTGCTTCAATATCGCCGGTCATGACCGGCGAAGAATTGGGATTGATGACCAGCAGATTAGGCCGTTTCATAACCGCACCTCCGACGCCATTGCCGGTACAGTTCCTCCGGCGTTGCGATGCCCCGGTCAATGCCATATGCCTGCCAAGCCTGGGCCAGAGCAGTCAGCGACGGTGGCTTGAGCGATGCCTGATCAAGAATTTCACGGGCGCCAAACACCTCTCTGACCGTTCCGTCCAGCAGCATGTGCCCCTGGTGCATGACCACGGCCCGCTTGGCATATTGGGCAACAATATCCATTTCATGAGTAATGATAATAATCGTGTGACCATGCTGCCGGTTCAGTTCCTGCAGAAACTCCATAATTTCGATCGATTGCCGGTAGTCCTGGCCGGTAGTCGGCTCATCGACAATAATGACCTTCGGCTTCAACGACAGGATAGAGGCGATCGCCACCCGCTGCCGCAATCCTTTGGTCAGAAAGAAAGGATGCTCACCAAACAGCTCCGGCCGCACACCGGCAATCCGGGCCGCCTCGCTGACCCGTTCGCGCACTTCACTTTCCGTGCAGCCAATATTGCGCGGCGCATAGGCAATCTCATCAAACACATTATTATTAAACAATTGATGGTCGGGATTTTGAAAAATATAGCCAATAGCCGTGACCAACTGTTTTTTCACCTTGGGCCGGGTAGTATCCAGTCCGTCCACCGTTACGGTGCCCGAAGTGGGCTTGAAGATTCCGTTAAGCACCTTGGACAAGGTCGTTTTGCCGCAACCATTTTGCCCGATCAGGGCGATAAACTCGCCGGGGAAAATCTCCAGAGACACTTGGTTGACCGCCCTGGTTCCATCGGGATAGCAATATTCCAAATTCTCAACCATTACAATCGACTGCTGTGTCATGACGTTCTCCCCCGTTTCAGTTCCTGCCCCAGCCGATCGCGGATGTCTTCAAAATAAACCGGCATCTTCGGCTGGGGACTGTCGGCGGCAGCCAGATAGGAAAACCGGATGATGTCGGGCACACGGATCCCGCTGGCGGCAATGCCATGCAGATCGTCAAAAAAGCGTTCCGCCTTTTCCCAGCGGCGGATACTGCCCTCCGCCAGGAGTAAAATTTCATCGGATAATTCCGCTATCTTTTCAATATTATGTTCAATGACTACAATGGTCATCTGAAGCTCTTTTTTCATGGTAGCCAACAGGGAAAATACATTATCCTTTGAGTGGGGGTCCAGCATGGAGGTCGGCTCATCCAAAATGATGATTTTCGGCTTCATGGCCAGCACAGCGGCAATAGCTACCCGCTGTTTCTGGCCGCCGGAAAGATCATAAGGCGGTTTACCCAACAGTTCCCGGATACCGGTCAGCTCGCTTACCCAGTCAAGCCGCTCATTGATTTCTTCCACCGACAGCCCCAGATTTTCCAAACCGAAGGCAATCTCCTCTTCTACGCTCATCGCCGTAAACTGGGCATCGGGATCGGCAAAAACCATCCCGATATGCTGAGCCAGTTCCAGCGAACTAAGTGACCTCACTGTCGTGCCAAAAATCTCGATCTCACCCTGCAGCACACCGGAAAAATGTTCTGGAATCAGCCCCCGCAAGGCAAGGGCCAAGGTTGTTTTTCCTGCTTCATTGGGTCCGACGATACCTAAAAAACGGTTAGCTTCCAAAGAAAAGGAGATATCCCTGAGCGCCATAGACTCACTGCCGCTGTATTTCCAACATAGATGCTTCACTTCTAGAGCCTTCACTCTCCTCCCCCCTTTACCGAGGCCAGCAAAGCCCGGTTCATCAGTGAATGACTGATATCAAACTGATTGGTATGGACTTCAAAGATGACAAAAACCAGAAAAGCAGCCAGCATACCGGAAATCATGGCAATATCGCCGCACCGCACCGGCGATTTGGCAACCAGGTAGTCGGACCGTTTCCGGCCATTAACCTTGCCGGTCAGCACGGTGCCTTTAGCAAACAAAGCCATGCTGATATCGTCACTGCGCCGGATGGCCAGCGTAAACAGCGGCACCATATACATGGCAAAATGCTTGATTTTACCGGTCCAGGACATATCCTCCGTATCCAATCCCCGGGCCTCCTCCGCCTCACGGATAATCCGGTAGTCTTCCAGAAACATGCCTGCCGACCGCAGTGACAGGCCCAAAAAATAAGAGCAGACAAACGGCATACCCGTCGACCGGAACGCCACTAGAATGTCCCTTTCCCGGTTGGTCGAAAAGTAAAAAATCGACGCATAAATAAGAGCCACAATGCGGATGTACACACTCAAAGCCCACATCAGGGAGTGGTATTCCAGGCGTACCCAGCCAGCCTGATACAATAGCAGTGGTTCCCCCTTGCCGACGGGGAAAAAGATGTACATGGCCAGAATAAATATTCCTATCGTGAATACCATGGGTAAATACACCCTCAGCTTGCGCAAATCCACCCGGGAAAACAGGAACAAACCCAAAATAACCAGCAGAAACGCCAGATTTCCCTCCGGCATTTCAATAAACAGGGGAATCACGCCGGTAATCACAAAAAGGGTTAGACGAACCAGGGGATGCAGGGCATAAATCGGTGATTCCAGCGGCACATAACCTAAAATGGTTTTTTGCATAGTCTGTGTCCCTGCCATACATAGCGCCTCCCAACAGCTACCGGGTTTTAGGCCCAGTATTTTTTACAAAAAGTTTTTGATTTAATAACAATGGGTGAAACGAATTTCAGCATAATAACTCCCAGTATCCAGGAAGCCACCGCATTACCGACAAACCAGCCGAAGAATACGGGTAAATGAGCTGCCGGCGTAATCAGATCGAAAGTTCTCAAGACCGTGCTGCCCCAACCGGCGCCAATAATATTGGAAACGATAATACCCCAAAAAGTGAAGGCAACCCAGTCTTTCGGCGTCAAAAGCCGCGGATCGGCACCAAAGGTGCGGAAGGCCCAGCCGGCAATAATGCCTTGCGCCAGATTGCCCGGTATGTAGGCCAGCGATACCGGCAGAGGGGCCGACCCGGAAATAGCATTGGATATAATCGGAAATACAAAGGAAGCAATCCCTCCCCACATGCCATACCAAATGCTGCCAACCGCCTGAATGGCCTGGCCGGGCCAGAAGGCCGACACAAACCCCAGCGGTACAGCAATGCTGCCAAAGGTGCCGACAACAACGCCGACCCCGGTAAACAAGGCCATCATGACAAAATGCCCCAAACCCGATTTTCTTACTTCACCAGCTTCCAATTCCCAGACACTATCCTGCTCTCTTGTTACTACCTGTGTGGACATACGAATCACTCCAGTCATTTTTTTATTATAATAACAACCGACGTTACCGCCGCTGCAATTACCAGACAAACGAAAAGTGCCCTGAGAAGGAACTTTCATCCATTCTCAGGGCACCCTTGCCCAAAAGTCTCATTTCGAGACAAAAAAGTTTAAAAAAATATACCGTTTTATTAAGTTGGTCTCAGTATATCTCATTTTGAGATTTTTGTCCACTCTTTTTATAAAGAAAATTCGTCGCCGGGCTGGCGGCGCCTTTCCCGGTTATCCCCGTAATGTCAGCAACCCTGCGCGGGCCAAGTTTGGCCCGCCAGGGTTGTTGCACTACGTATAATTATGGGGCCGGTCATACTTACACCATGAACAGTTTAGTACAGTGTCCGATCTAATCCTGCCGTTTTAGGTCTGACACTATAGTCGATTACTCTTTCATCGGCACCATGTCGTGCATCTCGTCCGGTTCCTGAACAAACAGCGTCAGTATAAAACCGGCCACAGGCAATACCGCCAATAGCTGGAATACCCATACCAGGCCCGACATATCGGCCATCTGCCCGAGTACCAGCACGCCCATGGCCCCCAGACCAATGCTGAAGCCCAACGTTAGGCCCGAGGCCATACCGACATTTCCCGGCATCATTTTCTGGGCCATCACCAAACTGCTGGTAAAGGTGGCCGCCAGCAGCACACTGATTGCGGCCAACAAAACAAAGGACCACATGCCCCCTGCCAGGGTAAATAGATAGAGCAGCACTCCCACCGGCAGAATGGAATACAACATCACCGTCCTGCTGCCATAACGGTCGCTCAGCGGACCGCCCAACAGCGTGCCGGCCGCTCCCGCGGCCAGATATACCGTCAGCAGCAGCGCGGCATAGGCCGGGCTGCCATGTAAATAAGAGGTATAATAAAGTGGCACAAAGGTACTGATTCCTGAGGTAACCGTGGAACGCATCAGCACCATGCCTAACAGTGCCAGCAGGGCCAAATCCAGCCGCACAGCAGAGACGCCCCGCACGGCGGCGCTGGCCGGCCGCTGCGACTGTCGCACCCATTGCTTTCTGGTCACCAGCAGCAGGCCCCCGATTATGATGTTAGGCAGCACAAATACATAATACAGCACCGTCGGACCAGACAAGAGCATTCCCAAGAACAGCGATCCTATGGCAAAGCCGGCATTACCGCCGACAGTAAATAAGCTGGCCCCCTTGCCTTTCGCCTTACCGCTTAACCAATTGACAACCTTCGCTCCCTCCGGATGAAACACGGCACTGCCGAAGCCGCTGATCGCGGTACACACCAGTACCAGCGGATAGGACGGCACCAGAAGCGAGGCCAGCATCACCGCCCCTGTCGTGAAGCAACCCAGCGGCATCCACCAGGGCCGGGCCTTCCGGTCGCTTAAGTATCCGAACAACGGCTGGCTGACCGAAGAGGTCAGGTTTTGCAACAGCACGATAGCCGTCACCTCGGCATAGGACAAACCGAATTTCGCTTTAAAATATGGCAGGGCCACAAACAAGGCACCGGCCGATAAATCGATCACCCCATGGGCACAGCTGATCAGCCATACGGTGGGAGAAACATTTTTTATGGACGCAAACATGTTCTTACTCCCTTCTTCCCTTTTGACAGCCTATCACTTGATAATGCAGGCGTATATTCATTATACTGTTAAACCGCTGTGATTGCATGGATAATATACTGATTTTCTTATCTTTACAAGGGAACCAGCAGCGGCTAAGTATAAAAACCACCCTTTTCAGGGTGGTTTTTATACTTAGCCGTTATATATTTTTTGTTTTTATTCTTATGCCATAAACATTTTCAAATCGTCTTCCACATCGCCTACGCCGCCGATGCCGAAGGTTTCCACCAGCACTTTGGCCACGTTGGGCGACAGGAAGCCGGGCAGCGTTGGGCCGAGATGAATATTTTTCACTCCCAGGTAGAGCAGTGCCAACAGTACGATGACGGCTTTCTGTTCATACCAGGCAATGTTATAAGCAATGGGCAATTGATTGACATCGTCCAGACCGAATACTTCCTTCAGTTTCAGAGCAATGACGGCCAGCGAATAGGAGTCGTTGCATTGTCCGGCATCCAGCACCCGGGGAATACCGCCGATATCGCCCAAAGGCAGCTTGTTGTAACGGTATTTAGCGCAGCCGGCTGTCAGAATGACGGTGTCCTGAGGCAACGCTTTGGCAAATTCACTGTAATAGTCGCGGCTCTTCATGCGACCGTCGCAACCGGCCATGACAAAGAATTTCTTAATGGCGCCGGCTTTAACAGCCTCTACCACTTTATCGGCCAGACTCAATACCTGATTGTGGGCAAAGCCGCCGACAATCTCGCCCTGCTCCAGTTCCTGCGGTGGCGGGCACTGTTTGGCATGGGCGATTAGGCCTGAGAAGTCTTTTGGCTGACCGGCAGCTCTGGCTGGGATTTGTTTCAACCCTTCAAAGCCAACCACACCGGTCACATATACCCGGTCCTTATAGCTTTCCTTCGGTGTAACCAGACAGTTGGTAGTCATCAGAATCGGTCCGTTGAAGCTTGCAAACTCTTTATCCTGCAGCCACCAGGCATTGCCGTAGTTGCCGACAAAATTATCGTATTTCTTGAAGAACGGATAGTAGTGGGCCGGCAGCATTTCACCATGGGTGTATACATCGACACCGGTGCCCCGGGTCTGTTCCAATAATTCTTCCAAATCCTTCAGATCATGGCCGCTGATCAAAATGGCCGGGTTGTTTCTAACGCCAATATTGACCTTGGTAATTTCCGGGTTGCCGTAGGTGGTGGTATTGGCCTGATCCAGGAGAGCCATGACATCCACCCCGAATTTACCGCATTCCAGTACTAACGATACCAGTTGATCGGCACTCAATTCCTCAGTGGTCGCCTTCAACGCCCGCTGCATAAAAGCGAAAATACCGTCTTGTCCATATCCCAGGGTATAGGCATGCTCAGCGTAGGCTGCCATCCCTTTCACGCCGTAGGTTAAAAGTTCGCGCAACGAACGGACATCTTCATTTTCAGTTGCCAGAATACCGACTGCTTCTGCCTTGGCTTCAAAAGCATGGGGTCCATCAGTCCAGGTTACACTGTCATGGCCTTCCTGTGGCGCCACGCCGGCCTGGAGCAGCTCGGCCTTCACCTGATCGCGGATGGCCAGTGCATCCTGCACCTTGCCGACAAAGTAGGCCTTGTCAAAATTTGCATTGGTAATGGTGGAAAAGAGCGCTTCCATTACAAAGACATCAACTGCCGGTTTATTCACGCCGGCTTCTCTGGCCTGGACATTAAGAATGGAAATTCCCTTCAGCACATAAATCAAAAGATCCTGTAAATTGGCGACGTCCGCTGTCTTCCCGCAAACACCGCGCATAGTACAGCCGCTCCCCTTCGCCGTTTCCTGACATTGATAGCAAAACATTCCCATTGTATATAAGCCTCCTTGTTATTAGGGTATAACAACCTTATTCATAGTGCTATCATACAGTAAACAGCCCGGAGCGGCTGTGACCTGCATCACAGCCGCTCAAAAATTTTGTCAAGCACACAAAAAAGATGGTACAGCGATTTTTGCACCGCCATACCATCTTTACATTCACCTTATTTTTAATAGGTTTCGGCAAACACTTCAAAGAAAGCCTTCGGATGAAGGCAGGCCGGACATTTTTCCGGTGCGGCCGTGGCTTCATGGATGTAACCGCAGTTAGCACATTTCCAAAATACCTTGCCGTCTTTTACAAATACCGTACCGTTGGCTACATTGTCAGCCAGCTTGTTGAAGCGGACTTCATGACATTTTTCAGCGGCAGCAATCATGCGAAAGGCGGCGGCCACTTCAGGGAAGCCTTCTTCAGCGGCAACCTGGGCAAAAGCCGGGTACAAATCGGTCCATTCTTCATTTTCCCCGCCGGCAGCGGCTTTTAAGTTAGTCAGGGTATCACCCTTTTCCACCGGGAAGGATGCGGTAATTTCCAGCATCACCGGCAGTTCGTCCTTCAAGCCTTCCAACAGGAAGTTATAGAACCGTTTGGCATGTTCTTTTTCATTATCGGCGGTTTCGATAAAAATGGATTGAATTTGCTTAAAGCCTTCCTTATCGGCTACCGATGCATAGTATGTATACCGGTTTCTGGCCTGAGACTCTCCGGCAAACGCTTTCAATAAATTTTCAGCAGTTTTAGTACCTTTTAAGCTTTTCACTCTTAAATCTCTCCCTTTTATTTATTATAACGGTTATTATTAACTAATAATAATTATCCGCTATTAACTATTATAGTAGCCTTTGTAAGCTTCGTCAATATCCTACCATCTTATAATTCGCCGTTTTCCACCGCTCCCCTGCCACTTTTGCCCGGCAGGCCGGCAAATTAGTGCAAATCCCTTTGTTTTATGTTATAATCAAAACCGCGCTGTCTCCGGTCCCAACGTCCGGGGACGCCTGACCGAAAGCTCCAGGCTATGGCTACCCATAGATAATTACGATATAGAAAGGAAGCGTTATGGACCAAATCGTTCAGTTATTGCAAAGCTACGGCGTCTGGGGATTATTTTTGATTTCCTTTGTTGAATCGTTCATTTCCCCCATCCTGCCTGATGTCCTGTTAATTCCCATGGTGCTCGCCGTTCCCGATCAAGCACTGTACTATTCGATTCTGGCCACTTCCGCTTCGGTCCTGGGCGGCTTTATCGGCTACGGTATCGGCAGCAAATTCGGGACACGGGCTTTACACAAATTTGTTCCTCCACGGCATAGCCAAAAAATCGAGGAATGGTTTACCCGCTATGGGGGCTGGGCTATTTTCCTTGCTTCGCTGGCGCCCATTCCCTATAAATTCATCTCCATTTCAGCCGGTACTTTCCGGACCAATCTGCCGGTCTTTTTTATTGCCTCATTGCTCGGGCGCGGCAAGCGCTTTCTTCTGATCGGCCTGATCGTTCACTATTTCGGTCCTGAAGCCTTGCAGGTACTTCACCAGTTACCGGCCACCTGGGTCTATGCCGGCCTTGCCCTGTTGCTGCTGACAGCCGCCGGGTTCTATTACTACCGGCGGAGAAGGCCGGTGCAAAATCAGCCTGAATAAATATCAAATACACAAAGGGGATATTCCGCAGTCTTTTACGGAATATCCCCCTTTTCTATTGTCCGTCGTTCACCGGCTGACGCGACTTTAACAAACACATCGTCCTGAAATGCCACAGGCTTGGCCGGTAATGGCTCCTCCGGTACGGCAAGCCGCTCCTCCAGCCGCCGGAGGCTTTCCCGCAACATCCGGTAATCCTGCTTGTTGAGCGGCTGAAATTCCTCTTTCAGCAGGAAACCAAACTTTCCGTTCGGTTCAATAGTGCCCCAGCGTACCTCTTCACAACTGGCAATTCCCGCCTGCCGCAATTCCATCTCCAGTTGCTGCACCGTCACTCGCACCTGCTTTAAATGGTCCTTGCGAATGACACCATCTTCAATAAGCAGAACAGGCTTGCCAGTAAGTACCTTTTTTAGAAACGGAATCCGTAGCTCCGCATATTCCATAAAAATAAGCGTCAGCACTGCCAGCGTGACCACCACAAAAGTACTGTCCAGTTCACTGCCCACCAGTGGTTCAATCAGAACGGTACCGACTGCCAGCATGACCACTGTTTGGGCCACCGTCATCTGAGCCAGCGATTTGCGCCCGGCAATCCGCAAAATCAATGTTCCGTATAAAATAGTTACAATGGTTTTCCAGACCAGGGACAGTTCCACTTCCGTTCCTCCTTGCCAGACCGGCCTGTGCCGCTTTACTTTCTAGTATGCCCGCAGTCGTCCGGCTTATTGCCGCTTGGCAAGTTCGATTTCTCTTTTAAATGAAAAGAACTGTCGCAAAGGATTCTCCCATTACGACAGTCTCTCGCCCTGATTAATTATTTTTTAGACAACGCCAGTTTTATACCGAAGGAAAATAGCATAAAACCTACACAGCGCTGAAAGTTTATCCTAAACAGGGGTTTGGCAAACCAAGCCCGGATATAACTGAAAGCGGAAGCCACGAATAGAAACCACAACAGCACAATCAGTACAGCGATCAACCCCAGGACAAACAGATAAAACTGCGCGTTCTCGCCGGGAACGACAAACTGAGGCAGCAGAGTCAAATAAAAAATCGAGGCTTTGGGATTTAAGACATTCGTCAAAGCTCCCTGCCAAAAATAGCTGCTTAGTTTAACGGCCGCTCCGGCGTTCTCTCCGCCGTCTGCCGCCGTAAGTTCAGCACCTTCCCCGGCATGGCGGAAAGTTATCCAGCCCATATAGCATAAATAGGCAGCGCCAATATACTTTACCCATTCAAACAAGGTGGCCGACTGGGCGATAATCGCCGACAGGCCCAATACTGCTGCCATAGTGTGGACCAAAAGGCCCGAGGCAACACCGCAGGCGCTCAGTTGCCCTCCACTGCGGCCGGCGGCCAGCGTATTCTTCGTAACCAGGGCGAAATCGGCGCCTGGCAAAATAGCCGCTGCCAAAGCAGTCAATATAAAAACTCCGAAATTCTCCATACCGATATCTCCTCAACCCAACCTATTCTTCCACTGTATTATAAGGGTCCCATTCCGTCACTCCCGCCAATTGACTTTTCATCTGCCGGCAAGCGGCCAGCAGCTTATCCTTATCTTGCGGCAAGGTTCCCGCCAATGGGGCGTAATTGGAAATATGATTGCTGCGAAACAGGCAATGACTGCTTTCCGGCAGATTAACCGCCCTCAGCAGTGCCTGCATCTCGCCGGCAATTTCCGCCGGCGACAGCACGGCAAACTGTCCCGCTTCGTATGCCTGGCGTAGTTCACTGCCGCGATACAGCATCAGCGTCAGGACACTGAACATATGAGGCCGAATGGCATTAATCGCCAGCGCCGTATGGCGGGCATGCTGCTCTGACCGCTGCCTGCCGCCCAGACCGGCAATCACCATCAGCGACAGCTTCATCCCCGCCGCCACAATACGCTGACCGGCCGCCACCGCCTGCTGCGCCGTAACCCCTTTACGGACATACTGCAGCACCTCATCGTCACCCGACTCCAAACCGTAATAAACGAGCTGCAGGCCGGCCTCGCGCAAGGCCAGCAGCTCTTCCGGCGTTTTATTTAACATATCGCGCGGACCGGCATAACAGGACACACGGCGCAATTTGGGCAGCGCCTGCCGTAAAAGCGCCAAAATTTCCAATAACCGTTCCGCCGGTAATACCAGGGCGTTGCCGTCGCCGAGAAATACCCGGCGGATGCTCTCTCCATAACGTTTAGCCCGCTCAACCTGAGCCACAATCTCCTCCATCGTCCGCAGGCGGAAGGAAACGCTGCGGTACATGTTGCAATAGGTGCAGCGATTGTGCGAACAGCCGATAGTCACCCGCAGGATGAAACTGTCGGCTTCACTGGGCGGACGAAAGACCGGCCCCTCGGCCGTATCAAAATACATGGCGTTCACCTCTCTCACTTATGGCAAAAGAGATCCGTCTACTTAGCCTTAGCCGTGCCGGCAAACAGCTTCTCATACTCACCATAGCCTTCTTTAACCAAATCTTCCCGGGCAATAAACCGCAATGCCGCCGAATTGATGCAGTACCGCAAGCCGCCAGGCAGCGGCCCGTCGGTAAACACATGACCCAAATGGGAATCGGCTTGCTTGCTCCGCACTTCGGCACGGGTCATGCCATGGCTCCGGTCAAGCTTTTCCCGGACTGTTTCCCGCTGCAGCGGTTTAGAAAAGCTGGGCCAGCCACAGCCTGAATCAAACTTGTCCAGCGAGCTAAAGAGCGGCTCGCCGGAAACAATATCCACATACAGGCCTTCGGCTTTGTGATCCCAAAATTCATTGGCAAAAGGCGGCTCGGTCCCATTTTGCTGCGTAACTTCATATTGCAGGTCGGTAAGCTTCTTTCTTAAGAGGTCTTTGCTGTTTGATTCGCTCATTCCGAACACTCCTCATCAAAAAATATGTACTTTCTTCTTTCAGCTCCCCTACAAATAACAGCCGCCATCAATTCAGTCAGTATTGATGACGGCTGTCGCTCAGCGGCTTCCGCCGGCAAGCCGTTAAGGAATTGCAGCCTCGTTCAGGGCAATGTCCTTTACCGCTTGCAGCACATCCTGCTGGAATGTCAGCATTTTGCTGCTGTAATTCCAGACAGCCTGCTCCGTTCCATAGGTTTTCTCATCAACTGATACCGGAGCACCCCAGCTAAGCAGAACCTGCTCTTTAGTCATGCCCGGTTCCACCGTACCGGCGTCAAGCTGATTCCAGACTTCATCAGACCAGCCCAAGGTAGTACGCGGATTTTCCAAAAACAGGGCAGTCTGCCAGGGAGCCTGCTCCGTCCAGGCTGTCATAGGTTGATTGGTCCAACTGTAGGCAATCGGTAATATCGCCTTTTGTCCATGAACCCGGACAACCAGCCAGATAGGCTCATTGGCTCGTAAGCCGCTATATACATCCAGCACCTGCGCTGCTTCACCCAGCTTTACAGGTACGGCGGCAGAAGACTCCCCAGCCTGTGGATCATACATCCCCTGCAGCATGCGCTGCTTTAAATAAATGGTTTTGCCTAATAACTGTTGTCTGGCTCTTGAAAGATCGGCCTCGGGTACAATCCCTTCCAGCTGCCCCCGCATTGTCCGTCCAAGGAATTTTTGGCCGGTTTTATCGTCTTTAAAATGAACCATATATTCATACTGTTGATCACCGGCCAGATAAGACACGACCGCCGAAACCGTCATTATCTTACCCTCGAAGCTCTGATAAGGCAGCCGGACCGAGGTGTCGCCGGCAAAGCCTTGCTCCGCCTGCTCTTCGGGAAAAATTTCATAGCCCTCCGACTGTTTGTCTGCCGGCAGCGCCAAGAATACAAAGCGGTGACCCACCCATTGATTGGGAGTTAGATTCGGAGAATTGGCCAAGAGTGAAGCTTGGGCCCAGGCAACCGTGGAAAAACTGATGCAAAGCATCGTGCTTACCAGTACCAGGAAAAACAGGGTCACTCGTTTCACTTTTTCATCCTCCTTCGCCGCAGCGCGCCTTCTTGAGGACAGGCGTTCTGTCAGGTATCGTGGTTTATTATATCATAAATAACCGGAGAATATTTTTAGTAACTATTGCTATTATAAAATAAAGCTAACAAATAATTAATATTAAAAAAAACTATTTATACTTTTATTGTTTTTTGGTAAAATATTACTAACAATTAAAAATTGAGTATATTTACCGTTTGTTTGATCTATATTTAAACAGTATGGCTATTGTACTCACTCAGGAGGGATTTTAAATGGAAAAAGGCTTTTTAACCGCTGTGAAAGAAAGAAGAACGTTCTACGGAATCAGCAAGGACATTACTGTAAAGGAAGACCGCATTGA
This sequence comes from Propionispora hippei DSM 15287, assembly GCF_900141835.1. NCBI lineage: Bacteria > Bacillati > Bacillota > Negativicutes > Selenomonadales > Sporomusaceae > Propionispora > Propionispora hippei. The sequence continues at coordinate 38,501 of NZ_FQZD01000031.1, forward strand.
GGAAATTGTCAAGGAAGCCGTTCTCCATGCTCCTTCCGCCTTCAATTCGCAAAGCGCCCGGGCCGTTGTCCTGTTCGGCAAACAGCATGATGCTCTCTGGGATATTACCAAAGAAGCGCTGCGCCAGATCGTTCCCGCCGCCAATTTTGCCGCCACGGAGGAAAAAATCAATTCTTTCCAGAGCGGCTATGGCACCATTCTCTATTTTGAAGATATCTCGGTAGTGGAAAATCTGCAAAAAAGCTTCCCGCTCTATAAGGATAACTTCCCCCTATGGTCCCAGCAGTCTTCGGGCATGCTGCAATACATTATCTGGACAGCGCTGGAAATTGAAGGACTTGGTGCTTCCCTGCAGCATTACAATCCGCTTATCGACGACAAAGTAAAAGAAAGCTGGAATATCCCGGCCAACTGGAAACTTATCGCCCAAATGCCGTTCGGCCAGCCCACCGCCCAGCCTGGACCGAAAGAATCCCAGCCTTTGCCGGAACGGGTTAAGGTGTATAAATAACCCATCCGAAGGACTTAGTTTATGACCCAAACAGGCGTATGCCCTTCCGGGCATGTGAAAATCCTAAACTCGGCAGGCTATGCCGGTTTAGGATTTTTCCTTATTCCATTCCCTTATACTGCTTACAAGAGGAGTGATACCATGCCACAACCAGTCGCTATCATCACCGGCGCCGCCCGGGGCATCGGCAAAGCCATTGCTCTGACACTGGCCCGCCGGGGCGCGGCCGTGCTTGTTGCGGACAGCAGCCAGCTAGGCCGGCAAACCGTCGACGAAATGAAGGAGCAAGGCCTGGAAGCGATATTTTATCAGGCCGACGTCAGTGTGCCCCAGGCCGTACGGCAGGTCGTCGAAACAGCGCAAAACCATTACCGCCGTCTGGACTGGATTGTCAATAATGCCGGCATCAGCGCGTTCAAGCCGATCGACGAAATTTCCATCGACGAGTTTGATCATATACTTGCCGTCAACCTGCGTGCCGCCTTTTTATTCGCTAAGTTTGGCGCCCCGTTGCTCCGGCAGTCGCCGCAGGCGGCCATTGTAAATATTGCCTCCACCCGGGCGCTGATGAGTGAGCCCCACAACGAGGCTTACGCTGCCGCCAAAGCCGGCTTGCTGGGCCTTACTCACGCGCTGGCCAATTCCCTGGGGCCGTCCGTCCGGGTAAATGCCATCTGCCCCGGCTGGATCGCCACGGAAAGTACTCCGGCCCTAAGTCTGGCCGACCATGCTCAGCATCCGGTCGGCCGGGTAGGACTTCCCTCGGACATTGCCAATATGACGGCCTTTCTGCTCTCGGCCGAAGCCTCGTTTATTTCCGGTCAGGCCTTTATCGTTGACGGCGGCATGACCAAAAAAATGATCTACACTGAATAATAAGCACCTTATCAGCCTTAATCAGTGAATACGGGCGGTCTATTTCCCACACCATTATCCTACCGTTTTAGGGCTGACAAGGTACTGTCACCCAGTACTATCCGGTTGCGCCCCGCCTGTTTCGCCTCATACAGCGCTCTGTCGGCCACGGCAATGAGTTCGGACGGCTGCTCGCTGAGCCGGGGTATCTCGGCGGCAATCCCCATGCTCACGGTAATCGCCGTCTGCAGTACCGAAGCGGACAGTTCGTCCTTTGCCCGGCGAATATAGTCCTGAATCCGCTCTCCCACGGCCAGCGCACCGGCCTCGTCCGTTTCCGGCAAAATGATGGCAAACTCCTCGCCCCCGTAACGGGCTACCAAATCGGTAGCCCGTTTTGTTGTCATTTCCAACGCTTCAGCCACAAAATGCAGACAACTGTCACCGGCCAAATGGCCGTAGGTATCGTTATAAATTTTAAAATAGTCCACATCCAGCATAATTAAAGCCAAAGGTGTCTTTTGCCGGACAGCCCGCTGCCATTCCCGTTCCAGCACTTCGTCAAAATAGCGCCGGTTGGCAATGCCTGTAAGCGCATCCAGAAAAGAAATGCGCCGCAATTCTTCATTAAGCCGCACCAGTTCCTCTGTTCGCTGCTTCACCTGGCTTTCCAGTTCATCGTGAGCCAGTTGCCGTACCTGTTCCGCTTCCTTCCGCTCGGTAATATCGGCCACCACTCCGTCCACCCAGAGAATTTCGCTGTCTTCGGCCTGCCGGAGGGTGATACTCACCGAACACCAAAGTCTTTCGCCAAGCCTGCGCCGCAGCAAGAGTTCACAGTTTCTGACAAAACCGTTTCGCTTAAGTTCCGTCTGCAGCTCCGCCCACGCTTTCGGCTCCACGCACAGACGGCGTAGAGAAAGCTCGTGCAATTCGGTTGCCGAGCTACAGCCAAACAGTGTCAGCATCACCGGATTCGTCTGCCGGAAGCGAATTTCCTCCAGATCGCCGCTCCGGAAAATACCGACGTGGAGGTGTTCCACCAGGGAACGATATTTATCTTCACTTTCTCTTAGCTGGGCTTCGCGCTTGCTCAGTTCGTCCGTCATATGGTTAAAGGCAACAGCCAGCAAGCCAAATTCATCACAGGAGGTGCTTGCCGCCTTCCGGCTCATATCACCCTGCGCGATGGTATTGGCGGCTGCCGCAATGGCAGCTATCGGTCTGGTCAATGCCGCCGCCAGCCAAAGGCTTACCAGCGCTGCCAGGGCAGCCGTGCCAAACACCAGCACCAGTACTCTTTGCCGGACGGCCGCCACTTCGACCAGCGCCGCTTCCGCCGGTTGCTGTACAATTACGGCCCAACCGCTAGTGGGAACATAGCTATACCCGGCAAACTGCCGCTTGTCCGGTGCTCCGTATTCCTCCCAGCCGCTTTGTCCCATAAGGGCTTTCCGCAACGGCGGCAAAGCGGCAGCATCGGCCGCACCGCCTGTCTGTCCCTCCGGCTGAAGCAGGAACTTGCCTGCGGCATTGACAATAAACACAGCCCTGCTGTCGGCATTGGCAACTCCGATATACCTCAACCGCTTATCCATCGCCACATTCACCACAATCAAGCCTACCACGGTCTCGCCAGCCTTGATCGGTTCGGCTATGGCAATACCGGGCTCGCCGGTGCCTGTCGTCAGCACCGGCCCGGATATGGCAGACATTCCGTTATGGACGACATCATAAATATACTGTCTGTCCAGATATTGCAGGGACGGATCGGCCGCTTTTCCATCCCAGCGGGCCACTTGCCGACCGGTCAGGTCGACGGTCACCGCCAGCAGTATATCGGGATACCGGGAGACCAGCCGCCGCAGCACACTGGCCTGGCGTCCGGGGTCCAGTGAACGAATGTCCCCGTTACTTGCCGCAAGCCGCAAGACCCGCAGCTTTTCGGCAAGCATCCAGTCCATATCGCCGGCAATTCGTTCGGCAATCTCCTGATTGTTCACCACTACCGACTGTTTCATCGTCTTTTCATAAGGCTGCCAGATCACGAAGGTTATTAGAACGACAGGCAGTACCGTCAATACTACCAGCAGGGCGCCCAGTCTTTGATGCAAGCCAAGATTGGCCCAGCGAGTCCGTATGCAATTAGCTACCTGCTCTCTTACCATGGCGCCCCCTCCTTCGTGATACTGTAAAGTGTTACATTATTCCGCGATAACCCCCTGATTCCTGCTTTTTTTGTTAGGAAACAGCGCTAAACGCCATTTCTCCGTTAACAAGGGACACAACCCCATCATCCGGCATTAGCATGCAGGTTCAAACTGACAAATGTTCCATAACACTTGATGTTTCCACCAAAGGAGGCAATTTTTCAACGGAACAAAACTATGCTTTGGGTACGCAAAAAGACCGGCCATTGCCGGTCCCCTCGTGTATATCAAAACTATCAAGTCTCAACGATGTTGCTCCCGGTTTTTCGCCGCTCCAGATTAGCCAGCAAAATAGCCAGCAGAGTCAGGGCACCGCCGATAATCTGGCTGGGAAATACCCTTTCGCCCAGCACCAGATAGCCACAGACTACCCCGACAATGGGAACCACGTTTAAATACAGAGTAGTAACCGCGACATCCAGACGCTTAAGCACATAAATGTATAATACATAGCAAAGCACAGAGCAAAACACCGCGAGGAACACCAGGTGGAGCAAAGCCTGCAGAGAGAAAAGGCGCCACTCCGCATGCTCAACAAGCGACAGCGGCAGCAAAAACAACGTCCCCAAACAGGTCTGATAAGTGGTCATCGCCACACCGGAATATTTGCCCTGCAGTGATTTATTTACCAGCGTATAAAGAGCCCAGGAAATCATTGCCCCCACCACCAGCAAGTTTCCCTTAAAATTGGACGAACTGAAATCCAATTCACCGTTAGCCGTCACCGCCAGATAGCTGCCCAGCAAGCCGATCACTACGCCGGCTATTTTTAACCGGGTTACCTCGCTGCGAAAGACCAGCACATCCAGACTGATGGTGATAATCGGCACTAGCGCCACAATTAGCGAGGCGTTGGCTGCCGTAGACAGCTTAACGCCGATATTCTCAAAATAAAAGTACAAAGTAATACCAAAAATGCCGCCAAGCACCATGCGGGGAATGTCCTTTTTCGCCAGCTTCGCCTCCGGCTCCAGATGCCGCAGGACCAAAATCAGCAAAGCCGAGGCTATAATAAAGCGCAGCAACGCCATAGTCACCGGTGGGATTTCTGCTACGGCAATTTTAATGCTAATAAAAGAAACTCCCCAAAACAGGGCAACCAAGGTCATGATCAAATTAGAAATCAGCAGTTCGTTAGCCGGGCAACGAATCCACTCTGCAATCCGCGCTTGCATAAAAGCCCTCCTGTTATACCCGCCGGCCGGTTTGTTCCAGCCTCATTCCTTATACTATAGCATACCTGCCGGATATTTCACAATCTGATAAACCGCATGATTATCGCTAAAACGGGAATGCTAAAGAAAAACAGTCAGGAGGGATGCCACCATGGCATTACAATTGACCCAGAAAGAAAAACAATTATTACAGGACCAAAAGTCCCATGAGGAACTCTGTATCGAGAAATATCAGCAGCACGCTCAGCGGGCCGCCGATCCCAAGCTGAAACAACTGTTCGAGTCTTACGCCCAGCAGGAGCAGCAGCACTTAAATACCATTGTCTCCATGCTCAACGGGCAGGTTCCGATGATGAACCAGAACCAATCCCAATCCGGCCAAAGCCAGCAGCCTCAGGCGGGTGCGGCTCAAAGTCAGTCCGGCACGGCTCCGTCCCAGTATAATCAGGCTGATGCCACCTTGTGCAACGACATGCTCATGACCGAGAAATATGTATCCGGTGCCTATGACACGGCCATCTTTGAATTCACCGACGCCAATATGCGTCAAGCGCTCAATCATATCCAAAAAGAAGAGCAGCAGCATGGCGAAGGTATCTTCAATTATATGCAGAGCAACGGCATGTACAACGTAAAATAAGCTTTTGTAATAAGTGCTTTTCCTTGTCTTTTACAGTAGACATAAAAAATGGCTGTCTCCGGTCTGATTCCGGGCAGCCACTTTTTTATGCAGATTACCAGGCATTCTCCTGGATAATGCTAAGCTTTCGTTTAGCGGAACAAATACCCTGTGTATACCTTACAATTTCCCCAGTTCCTTGCAGGTAACATAATAACCTTTTGTTAC
>NZ_FQZD01000032.1 GCF_900141835.1 Propionispora hippei DSM 15287
GTCACAAAGGAAGCGGAGCTGACAGTTCTTTTTAAGAAGGCAGGGAAGCTTCCTGGCAAGACTTTCCCGCTCGGGAAAGTAGCGATATTTCTTGATTTCCTTAGCCACTGTACTGGGATGCTTAGTGATTTTTCTGGCAATAGAAGCCAGAGATTCACCGTCCAATAAGCCTTTCTCAATCTTAATGCGTTGGGTCGTTGACAAGTGTTTGCCATCATACTTCGTGTTAGCCATAATGACCTCCTGTGTTGCGGAGGAATCCACTGCCTATTCATTGTACCAAAAAGTAGTGCAAGACTAACAGCATCAAACACGAATTAACTACTGCAATCAAGAACTTACCTTTTCATTTTACCGCCAGAGTTGAATTTTTTCCTTGACTTGGAGTAAACTCTAGATGATACAGTAAAGCTATACAGTGTGGCTATCAGAGAGCGAACATTCCAGTAGATAGAGAGGTGAGTGGCTTGAATATCGCCGAAGTCAGTAGGAAATTCGATCTTTCCCAGGACACACTCCGCTATTATGAACGTATTGGCTTGATTCCCAGTGTGGCCCGTAATAAAAGCGGCATCCGGGACTACTCGGAGGAAGACTGCCGGTGGGTGGAGTTCATTAAATGCATGCGCAATGCCGGATTGCCGATTGAAGTGCTGATCGAATATGTGACGCTTTTTCAGCAGGGCGAGGATACGGTAGCCGCCAGGAAAGAGCTGCTGCTTGAACAGCGCAGGCAGTTATTGGCGCGGATGGAAGATATGCAGCGCACGCTGGAACGGCTTACTGTGAAGATTGACCGCTACGAACAATCAGTTATTGTTAAAGAGCAGGAATTAAAAAAGGCGGGAGATTGAAGCTGCTATTGTTTTGTATAGATTAAACAAGGATGGGAGACCGTTACAGAGCGATGGGTAAAGAACTGATTATATTGTTTTTGCTGGTGAGCGGCGGGATAGCGGCGCTTATCTGGCTGTATTTGAGACAACCGCAGTTTGGCCGTTTGCCGGCCGGAAGCTATCTGAAAAAGCTGGTAATGTCCCCCCATTATGCCAACGGGCAGTTTCAAAATCTGCTGCCCACGCCGATGCTGGTGGAGGATACCAGCCTGGTCACCTCACTGGTAAAATTTGTGCTGGCCCAAAGGAAACGGCCGGTTCCGAACGAGCCTGTTCCTTCGGTTAAGATTGATTTACTGACACTGGATGGCAGGCAGGATGTGGTCATTTGGCTGGGACATTCTTCGTATTTTTTGCAGCTTGGCGGCAGGCGAATTCTCATTGATCCGGTGTTCAGTTCCTATGCATCACCGGTCCCCCTGGTGAATAGGGCGTTTGCCGGAGCTAATCCCTATGCTCCGGACGATATGCCCGGGATCGACTGTCTTTTGATTTCACACGATCACTGGGATCATCTTGACTATCCAACAGTAATGGCCCTGCAAAGCAAGATCAGGCAGATTGTCTGCCCCCTTGGCGTGGGTGGCTACTTCTTGCAGTGGGGCTTCGCGCCGGAGTGCATCCACGAGGGCGACTGGTTTGACCGGGTGGAAGTAGCTGCGGGCTTGACGGTAGAACTGTTGCCGGCCCGGCATTTTTCCGGCCGTCTGTTGACCAGGAACAGAACCTTATGGGCCGGTTTTGCCTTGCTGACCGCACAGCGGCAGGTGTACTACAGCGGGGATGGCGGTTATGGACCACATCTGAAAGATATTGGCGACAGGTTCGGTGGTTTTGACCTGGCGATCATGGAAAACGGTCAGTATGATCAACGTTGGCGTTATATTCACATGTTTCCGGAAGAGGTCGCTCAGGCGGCTGTCGATGTCCGGGCCCGGGACGTACTTCCTGGGCACACGGCGAAATTTGCCCTGGCCAACCACCCCTGGGATGAGCCGTTCCGGCGGATTACAGCGGCCAGTGAGTATAAGCCGTACCGGTTGCTGACTCCGGTCATTGGCCAGCCGGTGCTGCTTGATGATAAAGAGCAGCCGTTTAGCCATTGGTGGGAAACAATTCAATAGTTTATAAACAGGAAGGAGCGTAACTCTGGCGGTAAGCCACAAGATTTTGGGGAAAACCCTGTAATAAGCCTGTCCCAGGTGAAGGCTAAATAACACAACAGCCAAGGCTGCCGTAAACCGGCTGGCTTGGCTGTTGTTGTTTATGCCGGGGAGTTGTGTGGCCAGAATACAGGAAAAAGCGCAGGTTGTGCTGATTGCCAATGTCATGCTACGGCGGTAAATACGGCGCTGATTGCGGGAGAACGTAAAAATTGTCCCGAATTTGCCTCGCAGGTGGTCATCGTCTACTGTCCTTAGCACAGTGACGCTTACCTTGTTTATTTTTCCTGGCCGGTGATTGTATCCTGTGGGATAGATATATCAACCGAGCTTTAGTCTTCCTGGTGATCGGACGGGAGTTGTTCGGCGACAATCTGCGCCACATGCTTGACTTTGATCTGCGGTGCTTGCTGGTCGAGGCCACCTTGCCATTGCAGCATGCAGGACGGACAGGCGACTGCCAGGACCTCGGCCCCGCTGGCTTTAAGACTGTCAATTTTTTTCTTAAGCAGAGATTTAGAAAGTTCCGCTTGCTTTAGGCCAAAAGCCCCGGCCATGCCGCAGCAGGTGTCGCAATGGCTCATTTCAATTAGGCGGTAGCCGGGCGCTGCTTCTAACAACTGGCGCGGTTCCCGGTAGATGCCAAGTCCCCGTTTTAGATGACAGGAGTCGTGGTAAGCTATCGCTTGTTGGCCGGAAGTCTTTTGCAGGCGTCCGGTTTTTTGGTATTCTGCAGCAGTAAAGCTGGTAAACTCGCGGATTTTGGCCGCCAGCTCTTTGGCGCGGCGCTGCCAGTCAGGCTCCTGGTTAAACAGTTCGACATACGTTGTATGCCAAGTCTCGGCGCAGGTGGGACAGGCGACGATGATATGGTCAACCTGTGCTTCCTCAAAGGCCAAAATATTTTGACGAGCCATTTTTTTTGCAGTTTCCACATCGCCCATGCCGATGACCGGCTTGCCGCAGCAGTTTTGTTGTCGGGGAAATACTATCGTCAGATTAAGCTCCTGCAATACCTTGTAAACCGCTTCACCAATTTCGGGAAAGATGAAGTCGATGTTGCAGCCGCTGAAGAAGGCTACCCGTCCGACCGGGCGGGCGATCGCCCTGTTCAGTTGGGCAGCGCGGTCGCGAAAAGGCGTGGCGGCTATGGTGGGCAGGCTGCGGTCTTTGGTCAAACCGGCGAGAAATAAGGGGAGATGGCGGATGACTGGTCCGGACTGAAAGGGCTTTTGGCCGAGGGAAGCCAAACGAAGCAAGGAATGGAAGACCATCCGGTTGGCCAAAATATGCTGAAAAACAGTTTTTAAACCGACTGGCAAGCCTTGTTCTTTTACAAAGCGGCAACGAAGTTCTTCAATTAACCCGGGTATATCAATTTTTCCCGGACATATCTCGGTGCAGCGGCGGCAACCAATACACATTTCATTGATTTTGTTGAAATCCTCCATGCTGCTCAGCAGTGCCGTGAGAATGGCACCGATGCCGCCACAGTAAATATGTCCGTAAACATGACCGCCGACTAATGTGTAGATCGGGCAAACATTCAGGCAGGAGGAACAGCGTACGCATTGATAAATTTGCCTGAACTTATCGTCTTTGGCCGCTTGCAGGCGACCGTTGTCAAGCAGGATGATATGAAGCTCCTTTTGTTGTTCCACCCATTGCCCGTCCTTATTTACCAGCGCCGGCACCGGACCGGAAATCATACTCATATAGCTGGTCATTAACTGGCCGGTGGCACTACGCGGTAAACTGCGCAGAATGGGTATCGCATCCTTGACGGCGGGAATTAATTTTTCGTAGCCGATAATGACCACCTGGACAGGCGGCAGGCTGGACACCAGACGGGCGTTTCCTTCGTTGGTCACCAGGCCGATGGCGCCGTTTTCGGCAATTCCGAAATTGGCGCCGGTTATTCCCAGGTCGGCTTGTAAAAATTCCTCACGCAGCACGGTACGTGCTTCCTGTACCATGTGAGCAATGTCCGGCTCCACCTGTTTAGCCAGCTCTTGCGAAAAATAGGCGGCGATCTGGTTTCGATTTAAATGGATGGCGGGCATAACCATATGGGAAGGTTTCTGACCGGCGATTGAAAGAATCCATTCGCCTAAATCGGTTTCCTTTACGTGAAAGCCTTGGTCAATGAGAAATTGATTCAAATGGATTTCTTCCGTGGCCATTGACTTGGATTTTACGATACGCTTAACCTTCTTGGCCCGGCACAAATCCAGCAGATATTCCTTCAGTGCGGCGGCGTCTTTGGCGCGAAATACCGTGGCTCCCCGTTTAGCGGCCGCTTGTTCAAAGCGGTCGGCCACTTCCTCAATATGCTCTGCCGTGTGCATTTTCATTTGTCGGACCGTTTCACGCAAGGCGTCGATATCCTCGACATTCTCGTAGGCTTTTGCCCGGGCAGACGGATAAGCGGTGGCAAAACGAGATAGCGAGCCGCGTAATATTTCGTCGTTTAATTTTTCATGGATTTCCTGTTTCAGATTGCGGGTATTACCGTCCATAGCTTTCTTCCTCCTCTGGGCACTCCGTATGATTGATTCCGATGATTAGTAAGCGACTGGGACCGTGGACACCGATAGTCAGTACGCGCTCAATGTCCGATGTCCGGCTGGGGCCGGTGAGGAAGCTAATGTAGCCCTGCCGGAATACCTGGGCGAGAATATCAAAGGCAGTGGCTACGTCGGATACAATGTGATTGCTGTTCAGCAATAGGATGCAAAGCGGCGGCAAGGTGGTTACCAGGCGTTCTTCAATAGCCAGCGCGTCTTCGCAGACGCTGCCTGTTTCGGCGATGCCGAATTCCACGGCGGCTATACCAATATCCGCGGTGTCAGCCTGTTGGCGAATGCCGGCGGGATCGGTTATCAAGGCAATGCCGCGAGACTTGGCGGTATGTTTGATTAATGGAGTCAAAGCTTGGTTGGCGATAACTATTTTTTTGGCCGAAACTGATTTTATTTCGTCCCGGATTTTTTGGCGGGCTTGTGCCAGAGTGTCGACTCGTAGTACAGTGGCACCGGCCATTTCGGCCCGCCGTGCGAATTCTTCCCAGTACACGGCGCCTATGTTTTCCTCGGGGAAATACTCCGCCCAGTTTGCATATACTTTTTTCATCATTCACAGCCTACTTTCTTATTTTGGTATGGTGGTCTGACCACACACTTCCTATTGAAGCGAATTTATCAGTGCTTAGCTCTATTATAACAGGTGGTATGGTGGTCTGACCAGTTGTTTTTTGTCATTCCGCAAACCGGGATGTGAGCCGACGGGTGGACGAATGGGAGCGGGTGTTGTATGATATAAAGAATAAGCGATGCAACGTTCTGATGAAGGGTGATCAAATTGACGGAGGAGCTCATGTATAAGCCTGTTAGAACGAAAAAGGTATATGAAGAAATCATCGGGCAAATCAAGCAGCTGATTGCGGCCGGCAAGCTGCAGCCGGGCGACAAGCTGCCGTCGGAGCGTGATTTGTCGGAACAGCTGAATGTAAGCCGCGCGTCCATCCGCGAAGCGTTGAGCGCTCTGGAAATGATGGGGGTGATTGTGATACGGCCGGGAGGCGGCAGTTTTGTTCAACAGGTATCTTATGAAGGTATGTTGGGCTCGCTGTCTTTTTTGCTGCAGGTAAATTTGGAGGACGTGATGCAACTGCTGGAAGTCCGGAAGATTCTGGAGGTTGAAATTGCCGCGTTGGCCGCCAGTCGGGCGACGGATCAGGATTTGGAGGATATCCGGCAAGCCTTGCACCGGATGGCGGATGCGGCGTATGCGCAGGAAAGCGGCGATGAGGCTGACGCCGAGTTTCACTATGCCGTAGTTAAGGCGGCCCATAATCCGATCCTGCTCAGGCTGATCAACACCATTTCCGACTTAATGGCCAACACCTTCCGATTTTCCCGGCAGAAAATTTTTTTAGTGGAAGGGATGCCGAAAACCTTGTACGATTCCCATTGCCTGATTTTTAAGGCTATTCAGGAAAAGCAGCCGCAGCAAGCGCGGACCTGTATGCATGAGCATTTGACCATGGTGGAGACTATCATGGTCCGGCAGAAGCGTGGCGGGGTTGGCGAAATACCGGCCGCCGACGGGCCGTAGGCTGGCGGGTGCATGCATATTTGCCGGTCGGGGCAGCGTGAACATTCACGGGAAAATGCGCCGGCCGGTTCAGTAAGCTGGGGGAGATGACATTATGCCGATTAAAATTCCGAATAATTTGCCTGCGGTACATACGCTGGAACAAGAGAATATTTTTGCGATGGATGAAGACCGTGCCTACGCGCAGGACATTCGTCCGCTGCGCATTTTGCTGCTAAATCTGATGCCGACCAAAATTGTTACCGAGACGCAGTTGCTCCGGCTCCTGGGCAACTCACCGCTGCAGGTGGAGTTTGATTTTATGTATACGGCAACGTATGAACCCAAAAATACGCCGCAGGAGCATCTGGTTAAATTTTACGAGACCTTCGACGCAGTCAAAAACCGCAAATATGACGGCATGATTATTACCGGGGCACCGGTAGAGCAAATTCCCTTTGAAGATGTGGCCTACTGGGAGGAACTGTGCGCCATTATGGACTGGAGCCGGAAAAACGTGTATTCGACGCTGCATATTTGCTGGGGTGCCCAGGCAGCGCTCTATCATCACTATGGAATTCCTAAATATCCGCTTAAACAAAAAATGTTTGGCGTCTTTGCCCATACGGTGAATATCAAGGAAAAGATGTTATTCCGTGGCTTTGACGATGTGTTTTATGTGCCTCATTCCCGCCATACCGAGGTAAAACGGGAGGACATTGAAAAGGTGCCCGATTTGACCCTGTTATCCGAGTCGGCAGAAGCCGGTGTTTATGCGGTGATGGATAAAAAACGCCGTCAATTCTTTATTACCGGTCATTCGGAGTATGATCCGCTGACGCTGAAGGCCGAATATGACCGTGATGCCAGCCAGGGACTGTCTATTCCGGTGCCGGTTAATTACTATCCTAATGATGACCCGGCGCAAACGCCTGTGGTACGGTGGCGCAGCGCCGCCAATTTGCTGTTTACTAACTGGCTGAACTATTATGTATATCAGGGAACGCCGTTCGATTTGAATAAACTCAATGATGAAGGCGAATTAAACGGCCTTTTTGGGGATGGAATCTAATCTAAATAATAATAACTCCCGCCTATGATAGGCGGGAGTTATTATTATGCCTGATGGCGCAGCCGTATTTATGTTGGTTTTAGATAGAAAACCCAAAGCGTTCTTTTAGAAATTGGATGAAGACCTCGGCAATTGCCGGATCGAACTGAGTGCCGGAACAATGCCGGATTTCTTCCACCGAGGCCTCCAGCGTCACAGGCTCCCGGTAGCACCGGTGGGTGGTCATGGCGTCAAAGGAATCGCAGACTGCCAGCATCCGGCTTAGCAGTGGAATGGAAGTGCCGCTGAGCCCCGACGGATAGCCATTGCCGTCGTACCGTTCGTGGTGGTGACGCATGATCGGGACAATGAAGTCGGCCCCTTCCACGGCGGCCAGCATAGCGGCGCCCTGTTCAGCGTGTTCTTTCATAATGCTGAATTCTTCAGCGGTCAATTTGCCGGGCTTAGTGAGAATGTATTCGGGAATTTTAATTTTGCCGACATCATGAACGAGGCCGACAATAAAGGCGAGACTGATTTCGTTGGAGTTCATACCTAACTGGCTGGCCAGGCCGGCCATGAGCTCTGCCACATGCTCCTCATGCATAGAGGTATAGGGATCGCAATAATACACTTCCCGGCAAAAGGCCTCAATAGCATCCATGTTTACTTTGTCGATGATTGGTACGTTACTTTGCACTGGCTCGTTCACTGTACCCTCGCTTGTTTTGCAATAATTTTTAATGGACATTCTATTTAAGGAATATTCTGGGTAATTCTACATAAGCGACAGGCTTTCCTTCCGGGCAGTCAATCTTTTTTCCGTCTGTGCCATTGACGGAACGACTAACCGCAGGGCATTGTAATCTTTGCAATATCCGGTATAATAAAAAGCGAATCAGTTATTTACCGGATTATAGGGGGAGGTTCCGTGACTAAGATAAGCAATCGACGGGAAAGAAAGAAAAGAGATTCTAAAAATGCCATTATTGAAGCGGCTGTTACGCTGTTTGCTCAAAAGGGCTATAATGATACATCCATTGCCGAAATTATGAGTGAAGCCGACTTGGGGCTGGGAACTTTTTATAATTATTTTCAGTCCAAGGAAGAAATATTAAAGCATTTTCTGGCTGAAATAACGCTGAACATTAACCAGTCCTACACCAAATTGCTGCAGGAGCCCCGGCCGGCCGCCGAGGTGCTGTCCGAGATGTTTTTATTGACCGGCCGTATCCTGGATCAAAACCGTTTTGTGCTGCCTTTGTTTTTGAGCGCCGCCGCCAGAGGAGCGGGTGGCAAGCCCCATGCTCCGTCGCCGGGCCGGCTGACTTTTAAAAGCATTTTCCTCAGTATTATTCAGGACGGACAGGCAAAAGGTGAATTCCGGTCGGATATCCCGGCTGAAGTGATTACGGAAATGTTTCATGCCGTGTTTCAGGCCGCTTCATTCAGCAGTCTGGACATCGGGTTTATGGAGAATATTGAGTACAAGCTGAACATTATTCTGACCGGTCTGGCAGCGGGTGGCCGGCAGCCGGCTTGACCCGCCTGGCGTAGGCCGGCTTTGGAAAATTAATGCGCGGACATTGACCGGGCTGTGACGGCATGGTAAACTACACTTAATAGTGAATGTGATTCAGTTATGAATTATATTCTGTTTTGATGGACAAATTACAATAAATCGAGATAGGTGCAGGTGGATAAAACAAATGATAAGCGTCACGAAATTGTTATTTTCGACCGATTATTTCGGCGATGGATTACGGTATAATCATGCGTCACGGGGCGCGCGGCACGGTGTTACAAAAGGAGCTGGCCCGGTAGTGGTCTGGAATTCCACTAAGACCTGCAATCTGCGCTGCCGTCACTGTTATATGGAATCGGATGCGCAAAAGTACCAGGGAGAGTTGACGACGGCGGAAGCTAGGCGGTTTATTGATGATTTGGCGGAGTTTAAAGTGCCTGTGTTGCTATTTTCCGGCGGCGAGCCGCTCATTCGGCCCGACTTTTTTGAACTTGCGGCATATGCGGCCGAAAAGGGTATCCGTCCGACGCTGTCGACCAACGGTACGCTTATCACAGCCGAGGTAGCGGCCCGGATCAAGCAGATCGGTGTGGGCTATGTGGGCATTTCCCTTGACGGACTGCGGGAAGTGAACGATGCTTTCCGGGGCAGGGAGGGAGCCTTTGCGGCGGCTATGCAGGGCATTCAGAACTGTGTGGCTGTCGGTCAGCGAGTTGGATTGCGCTTTACGATCAACAAGCACAATTTGCAGGAGTTGGAGCATATTTTCGACTTTATTGAAGAGGAAAATATCGACAGAGTCTGTTTTTACCATCTGGTGTACTCCGGCCGGGGCAATCAGATGCTGGATGAGGATGTGACACCGGCCGAATCACGGCAGGCAATGGATATCATTATTCGCCGGACACGGGACTTTGAACGGCGCGGTCTGGCCAAGGAGATTCTGACGGTTGACAATCACTGCGACGGCGTATACATGTACATAAAGGCGCTGGCGGAAAACAACCCTGCTTTGGCCGCCAGGATTAAGGAACTCATTTCAATGAACGGCGGCAACCGTTCCGGCATTGCCTTCGCCGAAGTCGATCCCAACGGCTATGTTCATCCCGATCAGTTTACGCAGCACTACACCTTCGGTAATGTACGGGAAAGAAAGTTCGGCGATATCTGGACCGATTTGAGCCATCCCGTTTTGGCCGGCTTAAAAGACCGTAAACCACTCTTAAAAGGCCGTTGTGCCGCCTGTCAGTATCTGGCCAACTGTAACGGCAATTTCCGTACCAGAGCCGAAGCGATTACCGGTGACTTTTGGGAATCCGATCCGGCCTGCTATCTTACGGACGAAGAAATCGGCATTTGCGGACAACAGCAGGATGCCGTATAAGGGCAGCAGAAGGAGCAACAAACTATGATTATTTCCTGGAATACCACCAACGCATGCAATATGTACTGTGATCACTGTTATCGTGACGCCGGCTGCAAAGCGGAGGAAGAATTAAATACGGCGGAAGCCAAAACCTTGCTGGAGCAAATTGCCCGGGCGGGGTTTAAAATTATGATTTTCAGCGGCGGTGAGCCTTTGACCCGTCCTGATATTGTAGAGCTGGTGGCCTATGCCACTTCACTGGGATTGCGGCCTGTATTCGGCACCAACGGCACCTTGATTACGCCGGATCTGGCAAAGCAGCTAAAAGCCGCCGGGGCAATGGGGATGGGCATATCCCTCGATTCGATGGATGCCGCCAAACACAACGAATTTCGCCGTTTCCCGGAAGCCTGGGAGGGTGCGGTGCGGGGTATGCGCAACTGTCGTGAAGCGGGGCTGGCTTTTCAGATTCATACGACGGTAATGGACTGGAACTCCCACGAACTGGAGGCTATTACCGATTTTGCCGTGGCCGAGGGCGCCGTGGCCCATCACTTCTTCTTTCTAGTGCCCACCGGCCGGGCAGCTTCGATAGAAGCTGAATCGTTGCGGGCCGAAGCCTATGAAGAGACGCTGACCCGGATTTTACAAAAGCAGAAGGAAGTGCCGATTGAACTTAAACCTACCTGTGCACCGCAATTTATGCGGATTGCCAAACAAATGGACCTGAAGCTGCGCTTTGGCCGCGGCTGTCTGGCCGGCACCTCTTACTGTATTATCAGTCCCAGGGGGCAGGTGCAGCCTTGCGCTTACCTGGATATGCCGCTGGGCGATGTAAGAAAAACGCCGTTTGATGAAATTTGGCGCAATAATGAAGTGTTTCAAAAGCTCCGGACTCTGGATTACCAGGGCGGCTGCGGTTCCTGTGAATATAAGCGGGCTTGCGGCGGCTGCCGGGCCAGAGCGGCCTATTATCACGAAGGCGACTATATGGCCGAAGAGCCTTGGTGCCTGTACCATGGCCGGAAGGGCGAATAGAGCCCTTGGCGGTTTGAAATTCTTGTATTAAGACCGTACACTGCTGCAGCTTGTTAAGCTGCAGCAGTTGCTGCTTTTGGGTGAAAGTATAGCATGGGAATATGATCATATCATATTCCCATGCTATACTTATTTTAGGCGATAGCAGATGAAGCTGGACCGTTTATTTAAGATAACTATTATGCTTGGATAATGTGTGGTAGCTTACCGCTTCACCTCGAACGGTGATGGTAGTTTTACTGATTCAGGTATAACGTATATTTAAAATTAAATATGACATATAGTTGTCTTGTTAGCTTGTGTACAATAAAGAAAATCATGGAATGCTAAAGGAGAAAAAATAATGAGTCATGTAACTGAAATTATCGAAAGCTTTCTCAAGGAAAAAAATAATTTTGATAGTGCAGCCTTTGTTGCCTGCTTTGCCGATGATGCCGTTGTTCATGATGAGGGGCAAGAACTGCTCGGTCCGGCTGCGATTAAGCGATGGATTGAAGCGAGCAATGCCAAGTATCAGGATACTATTGCCGCCGAAAGGATAGTTGAAGCTGACAATGAGACCATTCTTACAGCGCTGGTCACCGGAATTTTTGAAGGGAGTCCGGTTTTTCTCAACTTCCATTTTGTAATACGAAAAGGTAAAATCAGCCGCTTGCGCATTGAACCGACAAACAAGTGAAATCGCCGCTACGCGGACACTAAATGTAGATAGAGGAGGACGAGGCCATGATTATCAATAATCTCTTGTTAAAGCTAAAAGACAGAAGTCCTCAGAATATAGCGAGGGCACGGGAAGTGCTGCTAGGTATGAAGGGGAAAATGGAGGTTCTTGTTGAGTTAACTGTAGAAACCAATATTCGTTCAGGGCCGGCCGCATACGATATTTTATTGATCGCAAAATATAACACCATGGAAGATTTTGAAGCATATTTGATTCATCCGGTGCATGTTGAAGTAGGCAAATATATAGCCGGTGTGGTAGAAAGCAGTGCAAGCGTATGCTATAGGGCCTGATTAATTTGCAATGCGCGTCCTGAAGGAGCTTTTGCTGCCTTGTTGTGCCAGCGAACCCTTGAAAATAACTCCAACTATTCCTCAGGCTTACATTCTTGACAGAAAAAGAATCTCTTGCCAGCCGACAGGCTCATTTTCATTAGCGGCTTTCTGGAGATGGCTTTAGGAGACTCTGGAGAGTTAATGTAAAGCTCGTAGTTTTTGCTCAATTTGATCATCATATAATAAACGGTAGGAATCTGGCAGGGAGGGAGTCTATTTGGTATGGATGCGATGGAAGCTAAGGCTTTACCGTCCCTATTCGATTTGGAGGCACACCGGGGCGGCCGGGCTGCCCGGCCGGAAAATACGCTGATTGCGTTTGCTTATGCCCTGGAACTGGGTGTGACAACTCTGGAACTGGACATGCAGTTGACCGGGGACGGTCATATCGTCATCAGCCACGATCCGTTTATGAACGGCAATCTGGCCCAAGGTCCGGACGGCCGGTATGTCCCTTCCGGCCGGTATGACTTGCGTAGCATGACAATCGATGAAATCAAGCAGTTCGATGTGGGAACAATGAATCCTCGGGCCGGTGCTTACTATGAAAATTACGGAAAAACGCAAATTTCCGTTTCCGGTACAACCATACCGAAGCTGGCAGAAGTATTTGAACTGGTCTGCGCTTACGGAAATACTCATATCCTGTTCAATATCGAAACAAAATCCTACCCTGATCCTGCTTTGCCGGCGGCGAAAAACAATCCTGACCCGGCCGTTTTTGTGGAAAAGTTTTATGAAGTGGTAAAAAAATATCATATGGAGAGCCGGGTTATGCTGCAGTCCTTTGACTGGCGGACGCTGCAAGAAATGAAAAAACTGGACCCGCAGATTACGCGGGTCGCCCTGACCTGTGAACAGCCTGCCTGGGGCCGCGACAGCCAGTGCCGCCGGCCTTATGAAAAGGACGCTTCGCCCTGGATGGCCGGTTTGGCCATTGACGATTTCAAAGGAGATTACATCCAGGCGGCCAAAGCCATTGGCGCCGACGTGGTATCGCCCTATTGGGAAGAGCTTTCTAATGAATTGGTGACCGAGGCTCATGACTTAAGTATGAAAGTTGTTCCCTGGACAGTGAACAGTCCGGCCAAAATGAACATGCTGATTGACATGGGAGTTGACGGACTGATTACCGATAAACCCTGGATTTTGCGGGAATTGCTGATTAAACGGGGTATTCCCGTCGCCAGGCCAACCGTCAATACCGCCAACCCTTACCATACCGGTACAGGCATTGCCGGCGGTGACTCTGTTGAATAATACCGGTTGCCGGTTTCTCAAGGAGGCTGTTGCACTAAAAGTGTAACAGCCTTGTTTTGTTCTCTGTTCGGCCTTTTCCGGAGAAATACGTTCCGCAGGATGAAAAATTGCCGGCTCACGTTAGGAAATCCACCTGTGCCCTTTGGGTATTTGTTTGAGCGAAGCGAGTTTATGGATTTTAGTAAGCCGGCAATTTTTCAAGTATTTTGGAGGATAGGCCTAGCCTTTTGGGTCCCTTTGTGGCAATGACAAAGGGACGATAAGCTATTTGTCTACATACGGGCTGTTTAAATAAACAAAATTATTTTGTGACAGCCGTATCCTTTTGCCGGTTTTGGTGACTAACTGTATAAAGAAAGGGTGATCAATATGAAAGATACCATTCGCGGGCTTATTGCACCGCATGCACCGACCATGCTGGAGGATGAAATGGACCGGAAAGCATCGGCCGTAAATATAAAGCTGCAGGAAATCGGCAAAGAACTGCTGGACTGGGGAATTGAAGCGGTAGTGGCCGTCAGCACCCATTGGCAGACCGAAAGTTTTCTGGTGGACGATGCGGACTTTCACCGGACGGTAACTGATTACTATGGCTTCCGCCGGGAAATCGAATATGATGTGGCCGGTAAGCCGGAACTGGCGCGACAGTTGTTAGCGGCCGGTGAAAAAAATCTAGTCTATCCGGCTGCCGCGCAGCACGGTGTTGATCATGCCATTACCATTCCGCTGCATTTTATGTTTCCGGAAAAAAATATCCCCGTCATTCCCGTTTCGGTGGCCGGCTCGGCCTTGTCGGCTTTTCGATGGGGCCGGATTCTTGGCCATACCCTGCGGCAGTGGGGTGGCAAGACCTTGCTGTTAGTATCCGGCTCGCTGTCGCATGATCTGATGGCCTTTATGACCGGCCGTCGCCGCGACGAATATAAAGCGTTTGACCGTCAGGTCATGAAATTGCTGGCAGCAGGAAATGGTATGGATTTGTTAAATATGGACAGTAGGTTGGTTGCGGCGGCCAAGCCGGAAGGTGCCTTCCGGGATTTGTATATGCTGCTGGGAGCCATGGGGTCGCAGAGCCGGGGCCGGGTAGCGGCCTATGAGAACCTGCCCGGTGTCGGCCTGGGCGTGATTGAGTTTGCCGAAGCCGCTTATGCTGAAACCGAAGAGGAGTGGCTGGCTGCGTCTCCCGCTAGCAGCGGCATTCATTAAAAGAAACCACAGAAAAAAAGGGGGGCTATGTATATGGCCGAACAGGATAATGCGGTTGACCGGGATATTTTAGAATTATATCAGTCGGGACAGGAGGAACAGGCCTTTAAACTGTTCATCAAGCAGTATCAGGCGCGGCTATATTCATTGGCTTACCGTCTGCTGGGCAATCACGATGACGCGATGGATGCGTTGCAGGAAATACTTTTGCAGCTTCACCGTTCGCTGAAAAACTTTAATGGGCAGTCCGGGTTATATACCTGGGTATACCGACTAAGCTCTAATGTCTGCCTGAATTTCCGCAGAAAAATGCCTAAGCCCGGCGGGCAACTGGAATGGACGGAAAGCCTGCAGCAAGCGGTATTGCCTGTGGCGCGCCCCAATGAGGACCCTGACACCATGTGCGAGACAAAATACAGTCAGTTTTTGATTCAGCAGGCGGTTTTGAAATTGCCTGACAGTCAGCGCGTGCCTGTCGTGCTGCATGATTTGGAGGGGCTGTCGCTGGCGGAGATCGCTGCCGTGCTGGATAGCAACCCCAATGCGATCAAAGCGCGGCTGCAGCGCGGCCGGGCGGCGCTGCGGCGGATCATCAGCAAGGGTTTTGTCGTCAAAGGAATGGAAGGTATCGGGGTGTTTACGGTAGGTCATACCGGAAAACTCATGTAATAAACAATGAAAGTATGAATATAAAGGAGAGATGTATCATGACTAATCGTCAGTACGAATATAGTTTGCTGGTGCTCCGCGTAACGCTGGGCGTCATCTTTTTAGCCCATGGCTTGCAAAAAATCAGCCAGCTGGACGGAGTTATCCAGTTCTTTGTATCACTCGGTATGCCGCCCTTTGCCGCTTATGCGGTGGCGGCCACGGAAACCATCGGCGGCGCTATGCTGCTGACCAGCTTCTTCCCGCGCATCGCTGCCATTGCTATCAGCCTGGTGATGCTGGGCGCCATTTTTACTACCAAGCTGGATAAGGGCTTGCTTAACGGCTATGAGTATGAACTGATGCTGCTAAGCGCGGCCGTGGCTGTTGGACTTTCCGGCAGCCGCATCTTCTCGCTGGGGGCGGCTCTCCAAACTAAAAAACAACCGGAACAGAAACAGTTTTAAAAACTAACTGTACTAAGAATGCTAAAACCGCTGCCCTGTCGTAAGACCGGTAGCGGTTTTTTTAGTGCGTTTTCTTATGATGTTAAGTAATTACGATGTACACCGGGCATCGTTTGGTTGTATACCTGTTTGCATTTAAAAGCTACTGTAAGCCGGATTTTGTTCAGGAAAACCTTGCGGCTCCCTCGGACAACATTTATCTCGCAGCCTTCGGCTGCGCCCTAATTCAGTTCGCATTCCCGTCTTAGGGTTCCTCTACCATAATTTGAGTTGCAGGCTTGCGGGGTTTACCCTTGCACCGTTCCGTCGCCGGAACGAATCGTTTCTGTGGCACTTTCAGGTTAGTTTCCACTCCCAGCTGTAAACAGCCGAGTGGATTTCACCGCCGTAAGGAGGGTATGTCTCCTTCCGTGACTTATTAGGTCACGCGCAATCACTACGGGCATCGCAGCCCGTGCCTGTCCGGACTTTCCTCTGCAAAGCCTCCTGCCTTTGCGCGATGAGCCGGCGCCAGCACATTCTGGCCGCCTGGTTCGCGCTTTACAGGCTGCATTGTTGCAGCGTTTCCGCGTACACTTTTAAACGGGTGTTGGAGTTGTTATTATAATCGATAATCAACCGGAATGCAATGGTATGTTTAGGAAACCATTACGGCAAGTCGCGTTAATGGACGGGATCTCTTTTTACGCCCAATATATTCTCCAGTTTTTGCGCCAAGAAGAAGCGGCTTTCTTCCAGTGCCTGATCATATAGGTAATGGCCGGTTTCCTGAAGCATGAAGCTGAGAAAGCGGAATGCCTGCGCTTCATCCAGGGTTTCCTGCCGTTCTTCTTTAAAGAAAGCCTGTATTTTTTTGATAAGTTCCTCCTGTTTTAATACGTCAAGCTTGCATAGTTCCATCCTGTACCCTCCCTTATATAGGGTAGCGTATCAGTCTTGGAAACAGCTTTAGAAGCAGACGTAATTTTAAACGAGAATTTTTTATTTGCTGGAATAAACTTCCTGGTATGTATAGCGGTGTATTGCAGATAATAGCAGTGTAAAGGGTTCGTAATGGTCGAGCCAAGGTGGGTGCCGGATATGAGAGTGTTCGGTATTCGCCGGCCAAAGGTTGTTGTCGGGTCGGAAGGTTCGGCAGCAGCCGGCGGGCAGATCGTTGGTATTCCTTAAAGGCTGTATGGCAGCCCAACTGTTGTCATGTGGTCCCCAGGGAGTGGCGGCGGTCGAGTCAAGATCATTGTGGGTTGTGAATACCAAGGGGTCTATTGCAGTCGGGAGATTGCAGTAGGTTCGGTAGCTATCTGCAGTGGTCGGGCAAAGGTCTGTATTGGTTGTGTAATGCCTGTGGGTAGTCGAAAGATTGCGTATAGGTGTGAAATGATCAGTGCAGGCCGGCGCGAAGATCATTACGGGCTCTTTACTTTCATAAACATGCCGGGAGTGCCAAAGGCACTCCTTTTCTATTTGCCGGTTTATTCTGGTATAATATATAGTTATTAGTAGGATGACAGGTGGGGGGACAGTATGACGCAACAACATTCCGAATTTGATCTGGAACGCCAGCATTTGGCGAAAACGATAGCCGATATGAAGCAGATTGTTGAGGAACTGAATACGGACATTGATGAACGGCTGCAGCGGGCTCAGAAGTCATTGTCGCTGAAGGATGAGATCAGCGCCTATGTGCACACGATGCTGCGCAGTGATCACTCGTACCGGATTCATGACCTGGAAGCCGCGTTGCCCAGTCCTTACTTTGGCCGGGTGGATTTCCGGGAGGACGGAACACCGGATTTTCGCAGCTACTATATTGGGCGTACCAAAGTGGCCCGCCTGCATATTGAACAGGACGAGGATATACTGGTTTTTGACTGGCGCGATCCGGTTTCCACCATTTTTTATGAATGCTATGGCGGCCGGGCCAGTTATGAAGTGCTGGGTCGCTATCATTATGAAGGTGATGTCCGGGTGAAACGGCAGTACAAAATTGAGGACGGCGAACTGAAAAGCATGGTGGATAATTATGTCATGGAACAGATCTTGACGCGCCAGCAGCAGGCAATGCTTGGCGATCCTCTGTTAACGGAGCGGCTGAAAGCCGGTGCGGCGGATAAATTGAAAGACATTATCACCTCTATTCAGGCCGAACAGAATCAGATTATCCGGCAGCCGCTGCAGCAGGTTACCATCATTCAGGGGGTGGCCGGCTCGGGCAAAAGCACCATCGGGCTGCACCGCTTATCCTACTTGCTATACAATGAAAGGCTGAAGCCTGAACGGCTGATTGTCATTGCACCTAACCGGATTTTTTTGGACTATATATCGGATTTGCTGCCGGACATTGATGCGGCCGATGTAAAACAACTGGTCTGGGATGATCTGGTTACCGCCCTTACCGGCCGGGTCTTTACCGTTACCGCTAACGACCGGCTGGAACATATACTGGCCGGCCGGGACAAAAAAAACAGCCGACTGCTGGCCGATACTGCACAACTCAAGGGCTCCCTGGATTTTTTAAAAGTGTTGCAGGCTTATGTGGAGCATAAACTGCAGCGATTTTGTGTTAAGCTGGCAGATATTCATTTGTTTGACGGCGGTTTGACCGTTACCGCTCAGGAGCAGTTGGATACCTTCATGGAGGACGGCAAAACGCCGTATAATGAGCGCCTGCGTTCGCTGATCCGGCATATTACCTTCCGGGTGAACAATTATGTGGAGGTGTTGGAGGCCAGGCAGAAGCAGGGGACGGTAGCTGACGAAACGGTTAAGCGATGTGTCCGGGAAAGAGATAAATTTTTGGGCAGCTATTTTAAACGTTGGCAGCCGCTGGAATTGCTGGAAGCCTATCGTGAACTGTATGCCAGCAAAATGATGTTCAAGCCGCTGAAAGATATGCGGTATGATCTGGACGCTATTCGCAGTCATTCGCAGGATGTACTGTCCGCCGGTCTGGTAGAGCGGGAGGATTTGGCGTTGCTGGCCTATCTGGCCTTTTTGCTGGACGGGTGGCCCCGGGCGATCCGCTACGATCATATTGTTGTCGATGAGGCGCAGGATTTGAATGCCGTGGAATTTGACATGTTAAAACGATTGTCCAGCAACGGCTCGTTTACTATTATGGGGGATGTGTCCCAGGGGATTCATTCGTACCGGAGCATCAGCAGTTGGAATGTGTTGACCAAGGGGGTCTTTGCCGGTGACCGGACGGTGTACCGGGAGATTCTGCACAGTTACCGTTCGGCTAAGGAAATTATTGATGTGTTTAACTGTGTGGTGCCTGCCGGTCATTCCCCGGCCATTCCGGTCTATGAGACCGGCCGCAGGCCAGTATTGAAAAAAATGATGTCTGTCAGCGATGGCTTGCAGCACTGTTTTGACAGCATCAAAGAATTTATTGCCGGCGGTGCTGCTTCAGTGGCCGTTATTACCAAACGGGAGGCTGAAGCCATCGCGCTTTTTGAGCCGTTGTCAGCCGCCGCGACCGAAGCCGACCTTGCGCTGCCGGTCTATCTGCTGGCTGGAGAGGAAACCCTGTACCGGGGTGGCATTTCGATAGTTCCCGTGGCGTTGGCCAAAGGGCTGGAATTTGACGCCGTAGTGGTCTGGAACGCCTCGGCCACCGAATATCCACCGGAACCGTTGACGCGGCGCCTGCTCTATGTGGCCTTGTCCCGGGCGATGCATAACCTGCATATTCTGTATCAGGGAAACCTGACGCCGCTCCTCAAAGACTGGCGGCCGCAAGGGGATGCGTGAGCAGAGAGCGATACGGAGCATATAGCGCTGTGGCTGGTGTAATATTACAGTTATGTGTTTCAAGGAACTGCAAAAAAACGGAAGATACAGCCGCATAATGGGATATGGGCTGCAGAGAGCTAAATAAGTCACGAAAAGAACTGGTTTTTAAAATTCAGTTCTTTTTTTATTGGTTGATTAGCTATAGGAGATTGAATAGGAATGTGAAATAGTTTATGTTATGTTGCTTAATGGAAGGCTTTTGTGATTTTTTTGTTGCTTTTTTATAACCACATTATGAGGAGACCTGTTTGAAAATGATTTTTTTGTTTTTAGAGGAAAGAAATATTTCCGAATATTCTTGGATTTAGGGAACCGTTGATTAAATGAGCCTGCCGGCCTGGCGAGAGATTTTTTCGGCTGGTAAGGAAGTAAAACCGCAGGAATAGCGGTCCCTATTTCAAGGTTTTGCTGACGCAGCCAGACGGAAAAAGATCCGCCAGGATGTGCAGTGTGAATTAATCAGTGGTTCCCTAGAGGGCGGTTTAACAAAAAGATCAGATGTTGGTATGAAAATTGCTTTATATAAAAGTGAGGGGAGACGGAATGAAAGAAAAGCTACGAAGGCTAGTACAAAGCGAGGATAGCAAGAATCCGCTGACTGATACGGAGCTTGCCGCCCAATTGGGCATTCGCCGGGAAGAAGTTACCATTATCAGAAATCAGCTGGGAATTTTAGATTCCCGGGAAAGGAGGAAGGCCGGGTTATTAAAACAGATTGAAACGTTTTTAAAACAAGAGCCGGACATCGGCATGGTGGATTTAACGAGACTGGTAAATCAGGCAGGGTATGCTGTGGCACGCTGCACTGTAAGCAAATATGCCGAGGAGGTAAGGCTGCAGGACCAGCCGGTCATGAACAGCCCTGCAAATATCCCGTCAGTACAGACGGAAGCGCCGGAAGAAGATGCTTTCGCCAAGCTGGTGGGGTATAACCGCAGTCTAAAATCACTGGTTCAACTGGCTAAGGCCGCTGTTTTATATCCGCCCCATGGTCTGCATACCATCATCACCGGGCCAACCGGCGTGGGGAAAAGCGAGCTTGCGGAATGCATGTACGAGTTTGCTGTGGCATCAGGAACCTTTATGAAAGACTCTCCCTTTATTGTTTTTAACGCGGCCGATTATGCGGAAAACCAGCAGTTGTTACTGTCCCAGTTGTTCGGCCACGTCAAAGGTGCTTTTACCGGTGCCGACACGGATAAAGCCGGTTTGGTGGAAAAGGCCAATGGCGGCGTACTCTTCATTGATGAAATTCACCGGCTGCCACACGAAGGGCAGGAAATTTTGTTTCAGCTTATCGATAAAGGCAAGGTACGGCGTCTGGGGGAAACCAAATTATCGCTGCCCATCCGGGTGATGCTGATCAGTGCCACCTCGGAGCCACTGGACTCCTATTTGTTGACTACGTTTAAGCGAAGAATCCCCATGGTGATTGGAATACCCGATCTTAGCTCGCGCCCGCTGGGCGAGCGGTATCACATTATTAATAATTTTTTCGTCAGTGAGGCACGACGGATTGGCGCTCCTATTCTGGTTAATGCCGATGTCTATAAGGCGCTGATGTTGTATAAATGTCATGGCAATCTGGGACAACTGCGCAGCGATATACAGGTAGCCTGTGCCAGAGGGCTTCTAAACCGGCTGAAGATGAGCCGGGAATCGGTCTGGATCGGTATTTCCGAGGTTCCCGAATATGTCATGCAAGGTCTCATTGATATTCGCAACTATCGCAGCAAAGTCGACACCTATGTCAAGGGTGACGTTGAAATTTCGCCTGATTCAAATATTAACCAGTTGCGGCCCAATGACAGTTTGTATCATTTTCCCGAGGGCATTTACCGGTATATGGAGGAACGTTATTTGGCTCTGCTGGCGGAAGGGCTGGCTGTGGAAACCATAAACCGGATTGTTGGCGGCGAAGTGGAAAAGAAGATTCAGCAATATATCAAGAATATGAAAACGGACAGTGGTGATTTGGACGTTAGAGAGCTGACCTCGGTTGTAGGCAAGCAAATTGTTTCTTTGACGGAAGAAATCATCGCGATTGCCTCGGAAAAAATGGGCGTTCTGGACGGAAATTTGCTGTTCAGTCTGGCTATCCACCTGAAAGCAACTATTAGCAGGCTGAAAGAAGGCAAGAAAATCCAGAATAATAATTTGGCTGAAATTGCCCGGAACTATTCCCGGGAATTGGCGGTAGCCCGGGACATTGCTCGGTATCTGGAGCAAACCTATGGTATCATCCTGCCGGAGGAAGAACTGGGCTTTATGGCTATTTATCTGAATTCGGGATATCGCAACGAACTGTATGCGCTGCCGAAAGTCGGTGTTTTGCTGCTGGCTCATGGCCGGGTAGCCAGTGCGGTGGCGGAAGTTGTGAGTAAGCTGCTGGGAGTTATGAAACATGTTCGAGCTTTGGATATGTCCCTGGAGAAAACTCCGCAGGAAACTTTGAATGAAGCCATTCGGCTGGTAAAAGAAATGGATGAAGGAAAGGGTGTTATTCTGCTTGCTGATATGGGATCACTGGCCTATTTTGGCGAGTTCATCACCAAAGAGACCGGGATTGAGACAAGAACGCTGACAAGATTGGATACCGTACTGGCCATTGAGGTAGCACGGCGAACGAATCTGCCGGACTTGGGGCTGGATGATGTTTTGTCTTCTATTCGCAATGAACTGCCTTGCAATCTGGAACCGGAAGTCCTTGCCGGAGAATTGAGCGACAGCAAGCCGGTGATTTTGGCGATTTGTGTTACCGGCAGCGGCACAGCCAGACTGATAAAAGACCGGTTAACAGAGGCGCTGCCGGAAAGCGGGACGGATTTTACCATTGAAACGAGAGGCATTGTTGAATTTCCCAGGATTGATCTGGAAATCGACCGGATTAAGCAAAGAAGAAAGATCATTGCCATTGTTGGTACGATCAATCCGCATAGTAAGGGAATCCCCTTTTTTAATGCCCGGGAAATCGTAGCGGCAGCCGGCCTAAAAACCTTCAAAGAATTTATTAGCTCTCACAAGTACCGAGGGCCGGGGGAACTGACCGCGGGCTCGGCGGTGGGCGAGCTGCTGGCCGAAGAGAATATACACATCAAACTGCCGTACACCAATAAACAAGAGGTTATTACCTTTTTAGCCAAGCATCTGATCAAAAGTAAAGCGGTGGAAGCGGAGTATTTGACCGATGTCTTTCAGCGGGAAACGGTATTTCCCACCGAACTGGATGGTGGTGTGGCGATTCCTCACGCTGATGAGACTCATGTCCTCCGGTCAGCTATTTCCATTGCGACACTGGCAGAACCGATCCAGTGGGTAAACAAGCAGGTAAACATAGTCGTTATGCTTGCCGTGGATAAACATTGCTTTACTGCACTAAGCTCCATTCTGGGGTGTGTCATAAAAGAGGATTTTAAAAAAATTGCCCGGCTGGACACCGCCAAGGCGATAAAGGAGGCTATCGTACATGCCTGTACGTAACACATTTGACCGGGAACTTGTTTTCCGGGAGGATGGAATAAACGATAAGAATGAAATCTTGCGGTATATTGCCACAAGAATGTACGAATTACAGTATGTGAAAGAAACCTATATCCAGGCGGTCATCGACCGGGAAAAAACATTTCCCACCGGCTTACAGACCGAAGCCTTTGGTGTGGCAATCCCTCACTCGGATACCATCCATGTACATAAGCCGGTGATTGCGGTTTGCATTCTGGCCCAGCCCGTGATATTTCAGGTCATGGGGTCAGGTGGCGGCGAAGAGGTGCCGGTCAGTTTTATCTTCATGCTTGCCATTGACGATCCCAATAAGCATATTGAAATGCTGAACAAGCTGTCCATTTTGTTTCAGAATAAAAATATTATGCTGGACCTGCTGGAGACAAAAACCGGTGAGCTGTATCAAAAGCTAAATTATTATATTAACCATTAGTAGTCCGTTGACATTTGGAAGGAGGAAGGAACATGTTGAAAAGAAAAGCTTTGGTGGCCTGCGGTTGTGGCGTGGCTTCATCGACGATTGTGGCTAAGAAAGTAGAGGATTATTGCCATGACAGAGAGATTAAGGTGGAGTGGCGGATTTGCAAAGCGGCTGAAATCCCTTCGCTGGCGGATATGATGAAGCCCGATGTCATTGTCTCGATTACGGCGGTTCCCGAGCTGGGCAACGGTATACCGGTATTTGACGGTAAGCCCTTTTTAACGGGAATCGGTGTAGATAAACGGTTAGAGGAGATTTATCAGGCGATAAAAGCATAAGGAGAGATGAAAATGGACGCGATTGCAACTGTTTTTGAGTTTTTTCTCAGTCTGGGCGCGGCGGTCTTCTTACCTATATTAATCAGTATTTTTGCGATTGTTCTGGGGCAGAAACCGGGGCGGGCCATTCGCAGCGGCATCACCATCGGAATTGGTTTTATTGCGATCAACGCGATCCTTGGCATTTTTATGGATAATCTGGGGCCGGCAGCCGAAGCCATGGTCAAACGGTTTGGGGTGAACCTGACCGTCCTCGACGCCGGTTGGCCGGCAACCGCCAGTATTGCCTTTGCCTCTAAGATCGGGGCCTTTATTATCCCTTTGGGTATAACGATTAACGCCATCATGCTTGTCACCAAAATGACCAACGTCGTCGATGTGGATATTTTTAACTATTGGCACTTTACCTTTGTCGGGGCTATGGTGTATGGCAGCACCAATAACCTGATCTTAGGTTATGCCGCAGCGGGAGCGGCATTAATCGTCGGCTTGAAAAGCGGCGATTTTACCGCCCGTTATTTCCAGAAGTATTACGGATACGAAGGCGTGTCTATTCCCCATATCCTGTCTAACGGGTTTGCGATTATCGGCTGGCCGATTAATAAGCTTATTGACATGATTCCCGGAGTTAAAGATATTAAAGCCGATCCCGGAACTATTTCCACGAAATTCGGTGTCTTAGGTGAACCGATCGTCATCGGGATTTTTCTCGGGGCGGGTATCGGCGTATTGGCAGGCTACGATTTTGCCAAAATCGCCCATTTGGCTATCGTTATGTCAGCCGTCATGATGGTGCTGCCCCGGATGGTGGGCATCCTGATGGAAGGACTGTTGCCCGTTTCCGATGCGGCCAAGGAATTTTTCTCCCGGAAATATTCGGACCGGGAATTTACCATCGGGATGGATTCGGCCATTGCCGTCGGTGATCCGGCTGTTATCGCCTCTTCGCTGCTGTTGGTGCCCATCGCGATTGGTCTTGCTATTATCCTGCCGGGCAACAAGGTGCTGCCCTTTGGTGACTTGGCGACTATTCCCTTTATGATTTGCATGGTCAATATCTTTACCCGCGGCAATGTATTCAGAAATGTATTGATTGGTTCGGTCTTGACGGTATTTGCTTTATACAGCGGGACGCTTAACGCCGAAACCCATACGGTGATGGCCATTTCGTCAGGCTTCCAGATGCCGGCGGGGACGTCCACCTTATCCAGCTTTGTCGGTTCCACCAATCCGATTACACTGGTTATTTGGAAGCTATTCAGTCTGTTCGGCTAAACACACCCTGTTGGCAGGAGGTAATCGATGAATATAGTGAAAAGCACTCCTTTGGGAATCTATGAAAAGGCATTGCCCGGGCTGCCTGATTGGTATGCGACGTTTGGGCTGATAGCTGAGTGCGGCTATGACTTTCTGGAATTATCGGTGGATGAAAGTGAAGAACGTATAGAACGTCTGTATTGGGGCCGGCAACAAAAAAAGGCATTTTCGGATGCCAGTATTGCAACAGAAACACCGGTTTTAAGTATGTGCCTAAGCGCGCACCGCAAGTATCCGCTGGGCAGTGATTCGGCAGCCGTACGGCAAAAAGGACTGGACCTGCTGGCAAGAGCGATTCAGCTTTCCGTGGATACCGGTATCCGGGTCATTCAATTAGCCGGCTATGATGTGTACTATGAAGCGGGTAATGAAAAAACCAGACAGTTATATGAGGACAGCATGAATCAGGCGCTGACCTGGGCCGGGAAAGCCAATGTCACGCTAGCCATCGAAAATATGGACCATCCTTTTTTGAATTCGGTGACGAAAATCATGCAGTATGTGGAGCGCTATCAGTCACCGATGCTGCAGGTATATCCCGATATCGGCAATCTTACCGCCTGGAAATTTAATGTCAGGGAAGAGCTAAAGCAAGGGGCCAGCCATATCGTAGGTATTCATGTTAAAGATACGGTAGAACAGGTTTTTCGCCGTATCGACTTTGGCCAAGGGACGGTGGATTTTTCACAAGCTTTTAAAGCTTTGCATGATATGAATTATCAGGGACCTTTCGTGATCGAAATGTGGTCTGATCATGCAGCGGACAGTAAGGGAAAAATTATCCGGGCCAGAGAATGGGTTCAGGCCAGGCTGAAACAGGCCGGCTATACAGTTGCTGAGAGGAGGAACTAAGCATGTTATTGGAACAGTTGCGCAAAGAGGTGTTGGCTGCTTCACTGGATTTATTAAAATACGGGCTGGTTACTTTAACCGGGGGTAATGTAAGCGGGCGGGACGAGGAGACCGGTTATATCGCCATTACGCCAAGCGGTATGTCTTACGAAACCTTGTCGCCGGAGGATATCGTTATTATTGACGGAAGTGGCAAGGTTATTGAAGGAAAGTGGAAGCCGTCGGTTGATACCCCGGATCATCTATATATTTACGGAAAACGGCAGGATGTTTTCAGCATCATCCATACCCATTCCACCTATGCCTGTTCGTTTGCCATGCTGCAGCAGGAAATTCCCTGCGCGACGACTACTTTGGCCAATGAGGTGGGCGGCGCCGTGCCGGTGGCCCGGTACGCGCCGGTGGCCTCCGGCCTGATCGGCCCGCATGTGGTGGAAGCTCTCGGCGACAAAAGCGGCTGTCTGCTGGCAAACCATGGTGTTATTACGGTAGGGACCTCGGTACGGCACGCTTTAACCGCTGCAGTGATGCTGGAGGATAATGCGAAGTCTTACCTCTTTGCCAAACATATTGGCAATCCGGTGCTGCTGGAAGCGGCAGAAATACAAAAGGCCCGTGATGTCTTCACCTATTTGTACGGGCAGAAATAGGCAAGAGGCTTATTAATACGGAAAGTACGTCCCGCGCCGGCTGTTTATTACTGCCGGTGCGGGATGTTTTTTTGGGAATTACAGTAGTTGATACCGGAACTGATCAATAATTTCCTGAGAAATGACCAAATGAATGCCTGGCGCCCAGGTGGGCAGAAGACTGGGGGGCGAAGGAATGTTCATGATTTGACCGAGCGTGTTAAAGACGGAATTGCAGTTTGGCTTGTAAAAGTGCTGCCACCAGTCCGGGTAACGCAGCTTTAGGTCGTTAATGGCCGGAATGGCATGCAGCGCCGCTTGCCAGAGCCGGGTAACCTTGACCTGATCACCGGTGTGACAGGGAACTTTGGCCTGCCCCGGTTGCTGGGACCAGGTTATGGCGGGATCATGCAGCACCTGCAGCAGACAGGAGGAATTGCCGACCGCTTTGGTCCGCTGAGTTACAGGATCATGGGCCAGACCATGAATCTGGTCAAGAATATGACCATTCGGTCCGGTCAATACCCAGAAATTGTGGGTGAACGGCGTACGGGCGATGGCAAAGGCGCGAGCCTGAATGCTGTACGCGGCAGGTAGTTGTTTGTTCATAGGACACCTTCTTTCTGGCAGACCAATCAGGCAGAGTGCCGGGATAAAATGCAGGTAACGTAAGCCATTCGGTATGAAAGCTTCACTGTCGGATATAATAAAGAAATAACTTATTGGGAGGTGGGAGCGTGGAGCCGATTGACGATATACTCGGCAGGCTCAAGCGTATGGAATGTCCGGCTGGCGAGGTGGCAGACAGAGTGCGTACCATGTTGGCCGAATATGAAGGTGTTGCAGAAACGGAAATTGCCGTTTTCAGGGAACGCGGTTTGGACCGGGATGCCACACAAGGCTATATAGCCCGTTTTCCCCGCAATCACAACGGACTAGGACTGGCGGTACTGACTGAATCGGGAATGGATGATTATGTGGCGAGAGTGGTTGATGCCTATCTTTTGTAGTATATGATTTTTGGGGCGATTCTACACAGCCGGCTTGCTGGAGATTATTTCTAAGCATGAATAAAAAAGTGTATAAAATTTGCTTTACTTTTTTGGTAAGGTAAAGTATACTAAATACAGCCCATATAATAGGTTCAGTGAAACTGCCATTAGTCCTTCTCCTTAGAGAATGCCCAATGAGTAATCATAAAACTATTAGGGTACAATATATTGAGGAGGCTATTACATAATGGCTCAAGACAAAACTTTATCCTGCCGCGACTGTGGCTCTGACTTCGTATTCACCGCTTCGGAACAAGATTTCTATGCGGAAAAAGGATTCACCAACGAACCGGGTCGTTGCCCAAGCTGCCGTGCAGCCCGTAAGCAACAAAACAACCGTGGTGGCTTTGGCGGCCGTCAACAACGCGAAATGCATGACGCAGTTTGCGCATCTTGCGGTGTAGAAACTCAGGTTCCTTTCCGTCCGAGCAATGACCGTCCGGTTTATTGCAGAGACTGCTTCAGCCAAAACAATTCTCGCTACTAAGAGAACGACTCCCTTGCAACTTGCAGGGGAGTTTTTTATTATTCATTTCAAAAGTAGTCCTTGATTGAAACGGCTAAGATCCTGTCTGTACTGCCAGCAGTGGCGGACAGGATCTTAGCCGTTTTTGTTTGGAGCCGGTGGCAGCCGGCTAGGGTGTGTCTCAAAATATTTTAATGAAGTATGACACAGAAAGCGCCGTCAGAGAGTGTTTCGGATAGCTTGAAGACACGCCCTTGGGAAAGAAGGAGTTTGGCGGGAACAGCGGGAATGAAATATACAGTAATGGTTGATGTAACCGCCGGGTAAAGGGAAGGGATAACGATGGAAGTACATAAGGCTGCTGTGGCGGAATTGGCCGCTCAGGTGATTGAAGCCTACCGGAAGCGAGGAAGTGAGCGCTTTTTGCTGGGGATTACCGGCATACCTGCCGCCGGCAAAAGCACGCTGGCCGCTAACCTGACAAAAGCAATCAACCGGCAGGTAGTTCGGGATATGGCGGTTGTTGTTCCGATGGACGGCTTTCACTATCATAATGATATATTGCGAAGAAAGAATCTGTTGCCATTGAAAGGAATACCGGAAACCTTTGACGGGGAAGGGTTTGTGGCGTTGGTAAAACGGCTGGCCGGGGAACCGGAGGCGATCATCGGCTGCCCTTCTTACGATCGCCGGCTGCATGATCCCGTACCTGACGGGATTCGCGTGGTGCCAGGGCATAAAATCATTGTTATTGAGGGAAATTATTTGCTGCTTGATAGTAAGCCTTGGTGCGAACTGGCGCCCTTGCTTCATGAAGTATGGTTCATTGACACGCCGCCGAACGTTACCCGCGGCCGCTTGATCAGGCGTCATTCCCGATCGGGACGGACAGTGGCTGAAGCGGTGCGGAAGATAGAATCCACCGACAGACCGAATGCGGAACTGATAAAAAAGAGCCGCAGCCGTGCCAACAAGGTGATCATGCTGAGGGAATAGGTGACTAAAGATATGGAAATACAAAAGATAGATGTTGTAGGATTAGGTGCGTCAACACTGGATATGTTTACTGTGGTGGAACGTTTTCCCGAGACCCGGGAAGTGCAGAAAGCAGGCGACATGCTGTTGGACGGCGGCGGTCCGGTGGCGACGGCCCTGGTAACGTTAGCCAAACTGGGGGCGTCAACGGCGATGATCGATCACGTAGGAAACGATTGGGCTGGTTCGCTTATTCTTGACGACTTTATTAAGAACCGGGTCAATAGCGATTTCATCACCCGGTTTCCCGAGCAGTCTTCGACGGTTGCCAATATCCTGGTTCACCAGGCTACCGGTAACCGGGCTATTTTGTTTCATCCCGGCTCGGCACCGGAGGTTGGTGCCGAAGAAGACTATACGGCGCTAATTAAGGAGGCCAAAATCCTTCATATCAATGGCCGTTATTTGGCGGCCTGCCGGACAGCCATTACGTCGGCCAAAGCCTCCGGTGTGCTTGTTTCGTTTGACGGTGGCGCAAACCGCTATCATCCCGGCATGCGTGAATTGGTACAACAGAGTGATATCTGTATTGTCGCCAGGGATTTCGCCTTTCATTATACCGGGGAGGCGGAACCGGTGGACGCTGTGGTTAAACTGCTCAATGAAGGCCCTGATATTGTGGGGGTTACCGATGGTGCTCATGGCAGTTGGATTGCCCGCCGGGGCGGTCAGCTATTTCATCAGCCGGCGTTTATGGTCGAGGTGACCGATACGACCGGTTGTGGTGACAGCTATCACGGTGCCTTTTTGTTCGGGCTGTTGAACGAAATGCCTTTAAAGGAGGCGGCCGAGTTTGCCAGTGCCGTGGCGGCGATTAATGCCCGTACACTGGGCGGCAGGGCAGGGCTGCCTTCGCTGGAGCAGGTGCGAATTTTTTTGGCGGAGTATCGTTAATGTTTTAAACGGGGAATGTGTGAAGAGTCTTGCGCAGCCATGAAGAATGACCGTCCCTGCCGGCAGGTTATGCCGTAGGCAACGGCTTGCCAGCCATTGCGCCGGTGTGCCGGTCGGATGGCTTTTTCTAGCTGGAGGAAGAAATGATAGTCGCGTAAAACAAACAGGCCCGAGTCCAATAAGACTCGGGCCTGTTTGTTTTACGCTTCTTATGTACCGGGCTATAGCGTATTATCACCCGGATGCCAGTCAATCGGGCAGAGACCACCTGACTGTAGTGCATGCAGCACCCGGATGGTTTCATCCACACTACGTCCGACGTTCAGATCACAAACAACCTGATAACGCAAAATTCCGTCAGGATCAATAATAAACAAGCCGCGTAAGGCAATTCCTTCTTCTTCGATCAGAATGCCGTAGTCTCTTGACACTTGTTTGGTGATATCGGAAGCCAGCGGATAGTTCAGGCCGCCAAGTCCGCCTTGCTCGCGGGACGTTTTAATCCAGGCCCTGTGTGAGTGGACACTGTCAATGCTCACACCCAGTACATCGGCGCCCAGCTCACGGATTTCGTTGATTTTAGAATTGAATCCTCTGATTTCAGTCGGGCAGACAAAGGTAAAATCAAGAGGGTAAAAAAACAATACAAGCCATTTTCCCTGATAATCCTCCAGTGTGGCAACATGATCCAGTGCCTCAAGATTCTTAGTAGTTGCCATAGAAAAAGCGGGAGCCTTTTCGCCAACTTTTGCAGCCATACAATCACCTCTTTGTTAAATAATAATTATTATTAATTAGATCATAGTGTTTATTATAAAATTTGTCAATTGTTTTGTAACCTATTTCTAGTTAAAGCGGTTGTGCTGAGCGTTAGTGGTTAGTCCTGTTGTCGATGATCTGGGTTTATGCAGCACTGTGTTGCTATTCGACAGGTCTTTTTTTTACGGGCTGGACTTGGGCAGGAAGAAATACACAGCGCCGATGATGAGCAGGATGATTCCGCCACTGTAGAGGCCGGGCATCTGATCAGGATATAGTACGGCTGAGCAGATAGCGATGAAAATGGTAACAAAGCATAACCAGGGCAGGTAAGGGAAGAAAGGAGCCTGGTATTTTATTTTTTCCGGTGCGGTGGCCAGAATTTTTTTGCGGTAAAAATATTGGGTGGCAGAAACGCTCATCCAGTTGATGAGGGCTAAAAATCCACTGGCACTTACCGTATAAATAAAAACCCTTTCCGGTAACAGATAGGAAAGCAAGGTGGCTCCCAGAAGAAAGAAGCCGCTTAAAGCCACAGCGGCGACCGGTACGCCGCGACGGTTTTGGTAGGCGGCAAAGGCGGGAGCCTGGTTGTTTTTGGCCAGGGAGAACAGCATGCGGGATGAGGAATATACCTGGGAGTTCAATGCGGAAAGCGTGGCCGTAAGCAGAATGATATTGACCACATCGCCGGAATAGGGGATGCTGGCCAGCTCAAATAAAGAAACAAACGGACTGGTGTCCGGCTGAAGGCTGCTACGCGGCAGAAGAACGGTGATTAAAAAAGCGACCAGAGTGTATAAAGCCACAATAAACACGGTGACAATCTTGGTGGCTGATGGTACCACCTTCTCGGCCTGTTCGGTTTCGGTGGCCGCTATGCCGATAATACCTGTGCCGGTGTAGGCAAAGAGAATGAGCAGCATAGATGCCAGCAGACCGAGAATTCCCTCACGGGGAGCGGCTAGCGCTTCTGTATATAAGGTGAAATCCGGTGAAATTTTGCCGATCGCCAGGCAGCTAAGCGCGGCAAAGCCGACCAGTACGAACAGGCTAAGGGCGATAATTTTGATGGACGCCAGGGACAGCTCGAATTTGCTCAGTCCTTTCAGGTCGTTTAAGTTGATTAAAGTGATCAGGATGGAAAACAGCAGGCTGAACATCCACAGCGGCGTAGACGGCGACCAGAGGCGGGCGAATATGGCGCAGGCCGTCACTTCGCTGGCCATGCCTAAAATGCCGCTGGTCCAAAACATCCAGCCCACGACGAAGCCCCACCAGTTGCCGAATATTTCCTGGGCGTGCACCTTAAAGGCGCCTGGTGCCGGGTCGATAATCGACATTTCGATCAGAAAAGCTACCTCCATCATCATGATCAGGCCGCCCAGCAAATAGGCCAGCGGTGCCCAGGCGCCGGCTACGGTGATAACCAGACTGCTGGCCAGGAAAATACCTGAGCCGATAATATTGCCCAGGGCCATAATAATAAATTCAGTCTTATTAAACGTCTGCAAAGCATACACCTCATAGCAGGGAGTCATTTTTATCGTTTCTTAGCATTCACCGATCTTGTGGTACTTATTCGTGACGGCGCGACCAGCTGACAGGTATAAGAAAAAGCAGGGCCGTTGGCTGGACGGTCGCCTGCTCTTTGTATGGTATTAGATACGGACTTCAAAATGGCTTTTCACCTGAGGTTTATCTGAGGACGGGGGAGCGATGGTTACATCCACCCCCGAATCATTGGCGATAATTTTGCTGCGCCCTGAGTAGTCGATTACGGTACGGACCGGCTGAGACGGTTTTTTCTTCTTAAGGAAGGATAGTCCCCAACCCGCCAGACCGATGAGCAGGACGGTTGCCAGCAGCCAGGAAGAGACGGTTGAGGGGAACAGGCCGTCGGCCGCCTTGGCTTTGGCAGGTACTGCGGTCGTGGCGGCCGTTGTTTCGCTGCCGCTAACGGGAGCCAGTGAAGCGGCGGCACCGGTTTCGGCTGTAGCCGGAGCGGCTGGGGTGGTGCTGTTATTATCGGGAACAGCCGTTTTCTGGTTTGTTTTAACCGGACCTGCCGGTTTTTCACTGCCCGCGGCAGAGCGGCTTTGTTCTTTGCCGGCAGTGGTTGTTGTACCAGCCGATGGCTGTGCTGCCGGAGGTGAAGATGTTTGGGAATTTAGCGGAGCCGGAGCGGTAACAGTAGGAGGTACCGGCTTAGTGGGGGCATCGGGCAGAGTAGGCATATTACCTGGCTCCTTCCTGCAGATTTTTCAATCTAATATTCTTCGACAGAGCCATCGGTTTTTCCTGTGTTAAACACTAAGGTGGCTGCGACCCGGGACGGGGAAAGTTCCAGCAAGATGAAGGAAAACCATCTTTCTTTACGTTTGTTGGTGGGGGAGCCGGGGTTGAGCAGGAGGATTTTATTTTTAGTAAATATGGCGGGCTGGTGGCTGTGGCCAAAGACAATGATATCTACCGGCCGATCGGTAAAAGCGGCATACGCCCTTTCCGGCGTGGTTTTACCCGGACCGTGTCCGTGAAGCAGGCCGATACGGTAAGCGGCTAACTCCAGGATTTGCTGTCCGGGAAGAACAGAGGCCACTTCCGGCTGGTCGCCATTGCCCGTAACGCCGTGAAAGCCGGGAAACTTCCGGAAAAATGCGAGTGTGGCCGGTGTGGTAAAATCGCCGGCATGTAGGACGGCATCGGCTGTCGTTAAGTAGGGCAGCGCCCAATCCAGGGTAAAGGAGGGACCTGTGCCGTGGGTGTCGGAAAAGACGGCTATTTTCATAGACAACTTATGCTGTCCGCTCATGTTAGCCCAGCCTCCTGTCTGTTATAATAACTTGTATTACCAAGGAGCAGTCAATTTACTTATTCTCCTTAGAGTGGGCTAAAATGGTTGGACTAAGAGTTTGAATTTTTTGCAGTATCTGCTCTGTTTCTTTTCCCTTTTGAACTAAATTATCGAGTAATCCGTCAAGCTGGGTTAGATCATCACAGATAATGTTCGCGAGATGTCCCTCGCTTTGAAACAACACTTTGATTTTAGGCCATAGACTTTTGACAACAATAAATGTCAGCAACAGACTGCCGGCGGAATAGACAGCACCGCCCGCTGCCCGGATAAACAAATAGGGCCTGATCAATTCATTGGTCTCGTCAATGCTTAAACCCATTACCCACCAACAGTAGACTTGTAAGCCGCCGGCCAGTAAAAGCCCTGTTCCCATGGTCAGCAGACCGGCATTCAGTGAGAAAAGCGCAAACCAGCACCAGGGATATAGCTTTTTTGCAAGGTTTATTTCGGTAAACAGCATATAAAAACACAAGGCTAACACCAGGAACCCGAATACACCGAATAAGGCAAAGTGCGAGTGAGCTGAGGTGATATACGTTCCGTGGATAAACCGGTTGAGCGGCGGATACGCCATAAGAAAGCCTAAAAAGGCAGCCCCGAAGATGTGATAAAACATGCTGCAGCCAATTAGGGCAGCCACGATTTTATCACGGTCGGAGCGACAGGCAAAACTCTTAAGGTTAGTTGATTTCAGGGTTGTATATAACAATATGATAGAAGGCAGAACCTGCATCGCGCTAAAAATGCCGCCGATCCAAAGCCAAAAAGCCGGCACACCGATCCAGTAATAATGATGACCTGTTGCCAGTATTCCGGCTAAAGCGGCAAAGATAAGATCTAAGTAAATAGCTGTTTCCACTGCCCGCCGTTCCACGCCGGTCATACGAATTACCAGGGCTGCCAAAATGCCGGTGCCAAGCAGCTCTAGCGACATTTCTTCCCAAAGGTGCACGACCAAAAACTTAGCAATTTCATCGGTAGTCGGATGTGAATAAGACATAATATTAGGCAGGTAAAAGATAATCAGAGTAATGCTGCCGGCCACGATACTGATCAGTGTGGCCCTGCTCTTAGGCATAGTAGTACCCTGATAGGTACGGAGTAAATTAAAGCTCAGGAGCAACGTAGAAGCAAAAGTCGATAATTTAAAGAGCCAGTTGGTCTCAAGATATTCCCGGCCTTCCGTAAAGCCCAATAACAGCCAGCCTAAGGTTAATCCTATAGTTGCTGTTAGCAGCCAGAAATTAACGGTAATCAGCTTGAGACTATAAAATTCCCGCTCTGCTTCCTGACTAAAGAAAAAATAGATAGCTCCCATCATACCGAGCAGCGGCCAGTAGATACTGATGTTTAGATGAAAGGCCCTGCCGGCTGCAAAGGAGATAGGGGAATTCACGTCAGGAAAAAGTAATTGTATCGCACCGCCGGTAGCTATCAAGCCTTGCAAGCCAAACAGCAGATATGCAATTAAGGCGTATTTATAACTTAGATGCTGAGATCGGAACAAGTCGACTGGCTCCTTTACTGAATTACCTGGCTGGCGGCTTGGATTCATAGAGCGGACGCGGCGGCCAATTTGTAGTATTAATGGAAGCAAGGAATTCTAAGTAAGCGATCATATCATTGGTTTCCGCTTCGTTCAGACGTTCGTGCCGTTTTTGTTTGGCTCCGCTAATGAGTGGCGGATGGGTTAGAAATTCCTTCAGTGTATCGCTGCCAAACTTTTCATATACTTTAGTAAGATCGCCGCCATAATAACCACCATTGCCCAATACCGTGTGACATTCGATGCAGGCCTTGCGCTGAAAAACAAGCTTGCCCTGCTGGGCCGCAAAGGGTATGGGCTTCATTTGCTCATTGGTTAGAGAAACATAAATCAGCCAGGCAAATATAACCAGAGAAACAATAAGCGTTGTCAGAAATGCTTTTAGGCGAAAATCCATAATTTATTTCTCTCTCCTATAGCTGTCACCTTAGTATCCACAATGCTGCAGCTTCTATACATTCGAGGAGCGAAGCCGTCCTTATGGGCCGGACAGCAGTTCCTTATTAATTGCTGTTGACAATTTTAAATTTTCACGTATTATAAGAAAAATGAACATATAATTTGGGAGGTTACATGTTTTTTATATTCACAATTGAGATTGGTTAGTATGTTAGCGGAAGGTACATATTTCATCGCTACTTGTAGGAAGATAATCATGAATAGGATTTTATCGATTACAGGATTTTAACAAAAGTTGTTTAATTTAATATAGTGTATCAGAGAGTGATTTACCCAGTAAACTTGATTGTAAAATTACCTGTTTGAGTCGGGCAGCCAGCTCAACTGTTTTGTTAAGTAGGGCGTCTTTTTTTGTTGGAGCTGTTTGTATGGTTACAGGTGTAAACAGGGCTTGCGATTTGTGTGATTATATTTCTAACATGGATTGAGCCTGAGTGGCATAGTTTTATGGGAGATGAAAAGCGTATTGGAGCAGTTTTTTAAAAAATAGGGACTGAAAGTGAGTGTTTATGGACAACAAAGAGCGGGAATATGAGCTCGAGAGACTGAGCATGACAATAGGGCATATCAAAAGACAACTGGCAGCCAGCGGCAGCCAATGCACCGATTCACAGCAGCAACTGAAAGGTACGCTTGCCGATTACTGGGGAAACCTGGGCAGCAGCGCCTGTGATGAAGCGCAGTTTATTGAGGAAATGGACCGGCAGAAAAAACTGACGGCACTGGTTCACCAAAAATACAGCCGGTTGCAGCGAATGGCCGATTCCCCTTATTTTGGCCGGATTGATTTTTGGGAACCTCAGTCGGGCAGTGATCAAGCCGAACGCATCTATATCGGTATTTCCAGTCTAAGTCACTCTGGCAGCGGAGAACTGCTGGTGTATGACTGGCGGTCGCCGGTAGCAGGTATGTTCTATGATTTTGAACGGGGCAAAGCTTGGTATGAATGTCCGGCCGGCCGGATTGAGGGAGAGATCAGGCTTAAGCGGCAGTTTAAAATTGTCAATGGTATCATGAAGTATATGTTTGACGCTGATATAACCATCGAAGACGAAATGCTGCAGGCCGTGCTCAGCAAAAGCTCCGACGCCAGGATGCACACCATAGTGACAAGCATTCAGCGGGAGCAAAATCAGATTGTGCGGGATGTGGGACATCCGGTGTTGTTTGTCCGGGGCCCGGCCGGCAGCGGGAAAACGTCGATTGCGCTGCACCGCATTGCCTATCTCCTATACCATGAACGGGAGCATCTGTCATCCAAGAATGTGATTATATTTTCGCCCAACCATATTTTCAGTGATTATATTGCTGACGTATTGCCGGAAATTGGGGAAGAGAACGTACTGCAAACCACCTTTCAGGATTATGTGAAAGATACCGGTGTGGGACAGGAACTGGCGTTGGAAGATCGTTCGGTGCAATTGGAATGGCTTTTGGGCGACAAGCAGGCCGGTTGGGCGATGAAGGTGGAAAATATCCGCTACAAGTCTTCGGCGGCTTTTGTAAAACTATTGGATTGCTATGTGGGCTTTCTGCAGGGAAATCTGGTTCGGGAACATCCCCCCATACGGTTTAACGGGGAAGTTATTTTTAGCAAGGGAGAGTGGAAAAAGCACTTTTTCCATAACTTGGCCCATTTGCCGGCGGGACGGAGATTGAAAAAAATCCGGCAGTTGATAAAAAACAAGCTCCAGTCAGCGATACAGCGACTACGGCAGGAAAAAATAAAAGAAATAACGGAAAGCGG
Organism: Propionispora hippei DSM 15287; assembly: GCF_900141835.1. NCBI lineage: Bacteria > Bacillati > Bacillota > Negativicutes > Selenomonadales > Sporomusaceae > Propionispora > Propionispora hippei. The sequence goes on from NZ_FQZD01000032.1 coordinate 37,443, forward strand.
CAATGAAGTGAACGCCAAGACGGTAGAAGCCATGGCCCGTCTTGCCGCCGGGGAGGCGGCTGCCCCGCTGTACGAAATCATACATAAACTGACGGAATTGCATGCGCTGTCTTTGTATAAGGCACTCTTTACGTGTGAAGAGTTTCTAAACAACCGCGAGGTGGCGGCACTGTTGCCGCAGACATGGCAGGAGATTTGCCGGCAGACTTTGCGAGAATTGCAGGCCGGGCGGGTTACCTATGAAGATTCTTTTGGATATCTTTATCTGTTGGGTATGCTGGAGGGCTTTCCGGCTAACCGGGAAATACGGCATGTAGTAGTGGACGAGGCTCAGGATTATACCGCCCTGCAATATAAGATCATTAAGCAGCTATTTCCCGCCAGCCGGTGGACCATCCTGGGCGATCCGGCGCAGGCAGTTCATCCGTATTTGACAACGGCTGATTTTGCTGAGGTCAGTCGGATTTTGCAGCAAGCAGGCTCTTATTTTTACACGTTAAAGCGGGCATACCGGTCGACTTGTGAGATCCACGCCTTTTGCCAGGCCTTATTGCCGGCGACCGAAAAGACAGAGGCTGTTTTGCGGTTTGGCGGTAAGCCGCGGGTGGTGCGGCAGCGGCAAGCAGACGGCACCAACGCCTGGCTGCGCGCCGTTCAAGTCTTACAGCGAGAGGGTTGGCAGTCTATCGCTCTGATCTGCAAAACGGCACGGCAGGCGATGCTGGTGCACCAAGCTGTAAGTGAGCGCCTACCGGCGCATGTAATTTTATCAGAGGATGACCGGTTCCGGCGTGGCGTTGTTGTCATCCCCTCTTATTTGGCCAAGGGGTTGGAGTTTGACGCTGTGTTGGTCGTTCAGGCGGAGCAGACGCAGTATGGCCGGCCGGAGGAACGCAATCTTTTCTATACTGTCTGCACCAGGGCGCTGCATCAATTGTGCCTGTTTCACTTTGACGCGCTTACGCCTTTTGTGGCGGAACTGGATACGTCGCTATACGATGTTATGTGGGAAGAAAATAATTAAAAATTAGTGATCCGTCAACCTTGAAGATGTAAATTAGATTTGCGGGTGATTTTTCGTTCCCAGGGCGGAGAGACTGCGCATATCGGACATATGCCAAGCAACGACAACAAAACGGGACGGAAAAGGCCGCAGGATGATTCATGTAGTTAGGTGATGCAAGGAACTAATTCTAGGAGGAACCCCGATGAGTAAAAAGATCTTCATATTTTCCTTATTATTCCTTTTTATGCTAGGTTCTACGGCGCTGGCTGCGACGGCAGTACAGCCACCGAACATATTGGCTGAAGCTGCCGTAGTGATGGTGGCGGATGATAACCGGGTTTTATACGACAAACAAGCTCATGCCATTATGTATCCGGCCAGTACAACCAAAATGACGACGCTGATTACCGCGTTAGAGCGAGGCAAGCTGGATAGCATAGTCACAGTCAGTAAGAAAGCTGCCCAATGTGAAGGCTCCAGTCTGGACCTGAGTGCCGGTGACAGGTTGACTCTGCAGGAGGCCTTATTTGGGATGATGCTGGTTTCCGGTAACGATGCCGCTGAGGCGGTGGCCGAAACGGTAGGCGGATCGGTGGCGGGATTCGTGAACCTGATGAATGACGAGGCGGCAAAAATCGGTGCAACCCGTACGCATTATACCAACCCACATGGTCTGCCTGACCCGATTAATCACTATACGACAGCCTACGATCTGGGCTTAATTGCAGCCTATGGTCTGAAGAATCCGGTATTTGCCAAAATAGTTTCCACTCAGGCCTATGACGTACATTTTTTGAATAAGCCCACTCTGCATGTTACCAATACCAATAAGCTACTGGGTAAGTATCCGGGCGCTAACGGCGTAAAAACCGGCGTGACCAATGATGCCGGAGACTGCTTGGTGGCTGCTGCCAAACGGGGCAATGTCGAATTAATCGCCGTCGTACTTAATGATGATGAACGCTGGACCGATGCGGCCCAGTTGCTGGATTACGGATTTCAGCAATTGGGGTTGTAAGCTGAATCAGCCGCAAAAACTCCCTTCCTGTAATCGGAAGGGAGTTTTTGCTTAAAGATAACCTATCTCAAGACCGTCAGGCAGTATGGCTGGTTAAATAAGCGCAGGCGTAAGCACGAATAAAACGTGACTTGTCTGATCAACTTTATTTAAAAATCTATGTCTTACCTTCGGGGGAATGCGGACAACATCGCCTTCATCTAAAAGGTATTCGACGCCTTCCAATTCGACATACGCCGTTCCCTTCATGACAACGGCAATTTCCTCTTTAGCAGCATGGGAATAATAGCTTTCCGTGGTTCTGGCGTAGGCATTTAAGTCCATCATTAATAATTCGATATGGGCTTTCATAAAGTCTGGTGTTAATACGTCATAAACAATATGGTCATTGTTTTCACGATAGATTTTTTTGCGGTCTTGTTTCTTTGAAATAAGTGATTTCGTATCAATAGCATTAATAAACAGGGTATAGAGCGGCACATTTAAGGCCTGTGCGATTAATTCCAATACGTTTAGGGACGGATTGGCCTGGCCGCGCTCAATTTGGCTGATCAGTGACGTGCTGATACCGGAATAATCGGCAAATTCGCGAATTGTCATTCCCTTTTTCTTGCGATAGCTTAAAACCGTCTGGCCTAAACGATGCTGATTCATAGTCTGATTTCCTTTCCATAATAGTATATCTTTTTGCCCTTTTGTGCTGACATACTGGAAATACAAGCTAAACACTGTCTTCTTGTGGTAAATATATTATAATAGTTTTGTACATTATATCATATCTTGTCTTTTATGAAGTACAAGTGGAGAGGTTGTTTCTATGAAGTCGCGGCTCTTTTTGTATTCAGCTTTATTTTTTGGAGTGTTCTCGCTATCCACCTCTGCCATATTTGTAAAATTAGCGAATGCCCCTTCCTGCATTACGGCGTTTTATCGTCTGTTTTTTGCGGCCTTGCTACTCTTGCCAGCTTTTTTATTCAGTAAGAAAAACCGGCAGGCGTTGCTAGATCTCTCCCCAAAGCAGTGGGGCTGGGGGCTATTGTCAGGTTTATTTTTAGCTGTACATTATGTATTGTGGTTCGAATCGTTGCGCTATACCTCCGTGGCAAGTTCAACTGTCATTGTTACATTACAGCCTCTTTTCTCGCTCGCAGGGGGCTATTTTCTATTTAAGGAGCGTTTGAGCCAGAGAGCAATCGCTGGGTGCCTTATTGCTATAATCGGATGCATCATCATTGGCTGGGAAGATTTTCAGATCAGTGGTACGGCGTTATTTGGCGATTTGCTGGCGTTCCTTGCTGCGGGTCTGATCACCGCTTATTTTTTTACCGGCCAATTTCTGCGAAAAAACTTATCCGTTATTCCCTTTTCCTTGCTGGGGTATGTGAGCAGCGCGTTATTTTTAGCAAGCTATGCTGTTACCCAACAGGTTTCTTTCGTTGATTATCCTTTACCAGCCTGGGGCGCTTTTATTGGATTGGCGTTGATCGCCACGATTCTTGGACAATTGATTTTTAATTGGTTGCTAAAGTGGGTATCTACAACGGTTATTTCCATGGCTATTTTGGGGGAGGTGATAGGGAACTGCATCCTGGCTTATTTTATTCTTAATGAGACTATCTCATTGCAACAGCAGATTGGTATAGGAACAATCCTGACGGGCTTGGCTTTATTTTTGAGGCAGCCCCCAAAGCACTCAAGATTGGATAACAAATCCGTTATTAAAAAATTGTGAGGTGCATAGATGGAGAAAGTTAACATAAAGGAAAAACTAAATCTGTTTAACGAGTACTGGAGTCCCCGGATTATTGGGGAAGTTAATGACTCTTACGTGAAAATTGCAAAATTCAAAGGGGATTTTATCTGGCATACTCACCAGAAAGAAGATGAAATGTTTTATGTGCTGAAAGGCAGCTTGACAATCAAATTCAGGGATAAAGCTGTTCTGTTGCAAGAAGGCGAGTGCATCATTATTCCGCGAGGCATTGAGCATATGCCGGTTGCTGATGAGGAAGTCTATGTGATGCTGATAGAACCTAAAGCGACTTTAAATACTGGTAACATAATAAATGACCGGACGATGGAAACGCTGGAAAAAATATAATGTATGGGTTATGTGTGTATTTGTAATACTTGCTGCCTTATGATTACGTGAAAATAGTTTTGAACAATGGGGTGCAGCTAACTTGACGTAGCAAAAAAATCCGAGAGGCAATTGGCTCCCGGATTTTTTTGTACCTGGCAGGAAGTTTTAAGCTGCCTGTCAGGTGCTTAATCTTATTATAGACAAAGCGGCTCCAGCACTGCCGCTTAGCAAGGTTGCCGCCCCAAGCAGCCCAAACAGCTGCAGGGTAATAGTTGAATTGGCGGGTAAATTGACAATCAGTGCATTATTAAAGGTGGAGAGAGAAAGTGCAGGTGCAATAGTGGAGGCTGTATTTGCCGTGCCGTTAATAAGCAACCGGCTATCTACCAGCAGGGAGGCCGATAAATTGATCTGATAGGAGATAAAATAGTCACCTGAAGATGCGACGGTGAATACCGTATTGCTGCCGTTGACGGTGACGCCGCTCAATACCTGATTGTTTGGTAGAGGTATGGCCGTGCCGCCAAGTATTACGGCGATAATGGAGCCAGAGGTATTAGCGGCAAAACCATGCGTTGCTGTTATATTGGTACCGGTCGCTCCGGTTACTCCAGTCGCTCCGGTTGCTCCGATGTCACCGGTAGGGCCAGTGGTGCCAGTTGGTCCAGTAAGGCCCGTTTCTCCGGTGGTGCCGGTCAACCCGGTAGGGCCGGTTTCACCAGTACTGCCGGTCATTCCAGTAGCGCCCGTTTCGCCAGTAGTTCCAGTGGTACCGGTCGCTCCGGTTTCTCCAGTACTGCCGGTCAGTCCGGTAGCACCCGCTTCGCCAGTAGGGCCTGTGATACCAGTAGCACCGGTAACACCAGTTTCACCGGTGCTACCAGTCATCCCGGTAGTGCCTGTTTCACCAGTATCGCCTGTAATACCAGTTGGTCCAGTGGCACCAGTTTCACCGGTAGGACCAGTGATACCTGTCGCCCCAGTGACCCCGGTTTCTCCGGTATCGCCAGTCATTCCGGTAGTGCCCGTTTCACCAGTGGCGCCTGTCGTACCGGTTGGTCCGGTTACCCCAGTTTCTCCGGTCACACCTGTTTCACCAGCAGGGCCTGTGATACCGGTAGCCCCAGTGATTCCGGTTTCTCCTGTGCTACCGATCATTCCAGTAGAGCCC